>NZ_NSGT01000064.1:0-12424 GCF_009192905.1 Xanthomonas sp. LMG 12459 | reverse complement strand
GCGGCCGAGTTCGGCGGCGATGCCGGCAACGTCACCGTGTTCGGCCAGTCCGGCGGCGGCGCCAAGATCGCCACGCTGATGGCGATGCCGGCCGCGCAGGGCCTGTTCCACCGCGCCTGGACCATGAGCGGGCAGCAGGTCACCGCCGCCGGGCCACGTGCCGCCGGCCAGCGCGCGCAGTTGCTGCTGCAAGCGCTGCAGTTGGAACCATCGCAACTGAACGCGCTGCGCACGCTGCCGCTGCAGCGCGTGCTCGAGGCCACCCGCATCCGCGATCCATCGCGCGCGGAGGACACCGCGCTGTACCTGGGCCCGGTGCTGGATGCGCAGGTGCTGCACCGCCATCCGTTCTGGCCGGACGCGCCACCGCAGTCGGCGCGCATCCCGATGGTGATCGGCAACACCCACGACGAGACCCGCGCCTTCCTCGGCCACGATCCGGCCAACTTCGCGCTGACCTGGGACGCGCTGCCGGCCAAGCTGGCGCAGGAGCAGTACGTGGACCTGTCGCCGCAGGTGGTGATCGCCGAGTACCGGCGGCTGTATCCGCACTACACGCCGAGCGAGGTGTTCTTCGCCGCCACCACCGCCGGCCGCTCCTGGCGCGGCGCGGTCGAGGAAGCCGAGGCGCGCGCGCGGCAGGGCGCGCCGACCTGGGTCTACCAACTGGACTGGGGTTCGCCGCTGGACGGCGGCAAGTTCGGCGCCTTCCACACCCTGGACATCCCGCTGGTGTTCGACAACATCCGCCAGCCCGGATCGCGCACCGGCGACGGCGCCGGCGCGCAGCGCATGGCCGATGCGATGAGCGCAGCGTTGCTGGCCTTCGCCCGCCACGGCGATCCCAACCACCCCGGCCTGCCGCGCTGGGCACCGTACTCGCTGGCCCAGCGCGAAACCCTGCTGTTCGACACCGACAGCCGCCTGGCGCACGACCCGCGCGGCGGCGAGCGCCGGCTCTACGCGCAGGTGCCGTTCGTGCAGCGCGGGACGTTGTGAGGCGGCGCCACGATCGCCGCGCGCGGCGCGCGTGGCCGTGACGAAACACCCGTGTGCGCCTGTCGAAAGCAGAGGCGCGCTTGCCAGGTCGGTTGGGGTGCTGCGTCGGGACTGAAGTCCCTCCCATAATGGCGGCTGCGGCGTCGGTCGCGAGGGCTGGTGCGCCAGATCACCGTGCTACCAGCCGGTGTCCTCGGCCAGCACCACGCGGTTGCCGACGGCGCGCGCGGCGTCCAGCAGCGCCTCGGCGCGCTGCATCAGCGTGGCCGGCGTGTCCTCCGGCGTGGCCAGCAGCGCACCGACGCTGACCGTCAGCGCCTGCGCGTCCGCCGCATCCTGGGCGATCGCCATCACCTCGACCATGTCGCGCAGCGCCGGCGCCACCTGCCGCAGGTGCGCGCCGCTGGCGTCGTACAGCACCAGCGCGAAGCGGTCGGCGCTGATGCGCATGGCCACATCCAACGGTCGCAGCAGGCATTGCATGGCCTCGGCCACCTCCAGCACCGCGCGGTCGGCGGCCCCGGCGCCGCTGCGCTGATTCAGCGCGGCGAAGCCGTCGAGTTCGACCAGGATCAGCGCCAGCCCGCGCTGCAGGCGCCTGCGCTCGGCCAGCGCCACCGCCAGGTGTTCGTCGAAGCGGCGGCGGTCGCCCAGGCCGGTGAGCGCGTCACGCAAGGCCTCGTCGTCGCGTACCCGCCGCTGCAGGAAGCCTTCGCGGCGCGAGTGTTCGCGCAGGTAGCCGCCGGCCGCACCGACCGGCACCGCGGTCCACAGCAGCCACTGCAGGCGCAGGTAGGCATCGTGCGCCGCGCCCTCCAGCAGCAGATGGCCGGCCACGGCGCTGATCGCGCACAGCAGCAGCGCCACCGCCACGCTCTGCCACAACGCCATGCCCAACGGGAAGAAGCCGGCCACGATCACCAGGGTCATCACCGCCGCCGCATAGCGCAGTTCCTGCGGCGGGTAGCCGATGCTCGACAGCACCAGCCCGGTGCCGCCGACCAGCAGCAACAGCGCGGCGCGGCCAGGGCCGTGCGTGTCGGCGCGATGGATCGCCGCCGCCACCCACAGCAACGCCAGCAGGGTCGCCACGCGCACCGCCACCGCATAGCCGAGCAGGCCGCCGCCGCGCCAGCCGAAATGCACCGCGTCCCAGCCCAGCAGCAGCAGCGCGATCAACACGCCCAGCGAGGCCGCCACGCGCTGCGCGAAGCCCAGCGTGGCGGCGGTGTAGTGGCGATACGCCCGTTCCAGCGGAGGATCGAAACGCAGCGCGGCGAATCCCTTGCGCAATTGCGCCGCGTAGGCCTCGCCCGGCGGTGCGTCGTGTGGCTCCTGGTAACGCTCGTGCATGCAGTCCCCTGTCGACGGCAACGCGGCGCGAAGTGCGGATCAGGTCACATCAGATCGTGTCACCCGATTCGGTTTCGCGCGGACGCTGCGGTGCCCACGTCGAGACCATGAAAAAGCACCGGCGCGTGATTGTCCACTTTTGGGACGATCGGTTGCGTGACAGCAGCGCCCTGCCGCGCCGCCTTGGCACGGCAGGGCGAGCGTCAGCGCGGCGGCGGGAACGCCCACACGCTGTGTGGATCGCCGCCCTGCCCGCGGCGATACGCGGCGCGCGCCATCTGCCAGTAGGCCCAGGCCAGCGCCAGCGCGCAGGCGTCGATGGCCAGCAGCGTCCCGCTGCTCCACGGCGCCACCCAGCCGGCGGCGCCGCGCAACCCGGCCAGCGGCACCAGCGCGGTCAGCACCGCACAGGCCAGCAGCAGTTCGTAGGCGCCGCGCGCGGTGGGACGCAGCAGCGCCCAGGCCACGCCGAGCGCGAACACGGCGTAGTACACCCAGCGCTCCATCCCCGGCGGCAACAGGCGCGCGGCCACGAACAGCGCCGACACCCCGGCCACGCAGCCCAGGCAGACGCCGGTGGTCAGCCGCGCCATGACGTGGGTGCGCAACGGCTGCGCGACCTGGCGGCGCTTGCGCCGCGCTTCCACCCACAGCAGGTTGCCGCTGTAGAACAGGAACGCGCCGCCGAGCCCGAGCAGGAAGTACAGCCACTGCAGCGGCCAGCGCCCGTAGTCGCCGAAGTGCAGGGTCTGCAGGCCGCGCAGCGCGGCCACGCCCGGCGACATGGTCTGCGGCGACAGCACCCGCAACACCTGGCCGTCGGCCACGCGCAGCGCCACGCCGCCGAGCGTGTTGAGCCGGCGCTGCTCCTGGTGGCCGTACAGGTCCACCTGCGCATTGGCGTCGCCGGCATCGTGGAAGGACAGGCTCTCCGGCACGAAGCCGGGATTGGCCGCGCGCGCCCGTGCCACCAGCTCGGCCACCGGCAGCATCGGCGCAGGCACGTGCGCGGGCTGCACGTGCGGCGCCAGTTCGAAGTCCGGCTGCAGCACCTGCATCAGCTTGCCGTCGAACACCAGGTACTGGAACGGCGCCAGCAGCAGCACGCCCAGGGTCAGCACCGCGCCGGACCAGGCGAAGATCACGTGGAACGGCAGCGACAGCATGCCGATGGCGTTGTGCGCGTCTTGCCACAGACGCTTGACGTTGCGGCCGCGGCGTAGCGCGAACAGGTCCTTGAGCAGCACCGGCGCGTACAGCACCACGCCGCTGACCAGGGCCACCCCGTACAGCAGGCAGACCACACCGAACAGGTAGGTGCCGAAGGTGCGCGGCAGCCCGGCAGTGAAGTGCAGGTCGTACAGGAACGCGACGAAGCCGCTGCGCTGCGGCAGCTGCACCGGCTGCCCGTCGGCACCGGGCTGGAACTGCACCATGCCGCCGAAGGCCTGCTCCGCGGCCGGCCCGAACGCGAACAACTGCGGCTGCGTGCGGCCCTCGCCGGGCAGCATCAGCGTGTACGACTCGGCCAGCGCCGGATGCCGCGCCAGCACCGCATCGGCCAGCGCCTGCGCGGCCTGCTCCGGCGGCAACGCCGGGGCCTGCACCGCGGCCGGGCGCGGCCACTGCTCCAGGTCGTGGGTGAACACGTTGATCGCCCCGGCGTAGAAGGCGATGAACAAGGCCATGCCGGCGAGCAGGCCCATCCAGCTGTGCGCCGACAGGAACTGGCGCAGGGTCGCGGCCTTCATGCGCTCACCTGCACGAGATGGGTGGCCTTGAGCAGGTAAAGCGCCACGTAGCACAGTGCGGTCGCAGCGCCCAGCCACAGCCACGCGCGCGCGCCGCTGCGGAACACGAAGGCCAGCGACATCGCGCCGACCCACAGCGGGAACACCAGCAACAGCCACGGCAGCGTGTGCACCTGCAGGTCGCCCGGCCACAGCAGCACGCACAAGCCGATGACGCCCACCGCCAGCGGCAGGCCGAGCACGATCGCCGCCAGCCACCTAGCCCACATCGCCAGCCCCTTGGTGCAATTGTCGCCACGCATCCAGGTACGGCAAGGCCACCGCCGCCAGCATCGTCGCGCTCAACGCGGCGAAGACGCCGGCCCACACGCCCAGCGCGGCGATCGCCGCACCCAGCGCCGCCACGCACAGCAGCGTGCCGGCCACGCGCAGCGCGCGCGCGTGCCGATGCCAGGCCGGACGCAGCCGCTGGTGCGCGGTGGCCAGGTAGAACGCCAGCGCCGCCAGCGCGGCGGCGAGCAGATAGGCGGCGGTGGCAAAGGCGAGCATCACCAGCGCGCCTCGAAGCCGATGCCGACCACACGCGGCGCGCCCAGGATCGCGACCGGATCGGCGGCCCAGCGGTACTGCACGTAGTTCCGGTCGAGCAGGTTGTTGGCGAAGATCCACGCGCTCCAGTCCAGGTTCTCGTAGCCGAACTTGGCGTTGACCACGGTGCGCGAGGCCAGTTGCACGGCGCCGGCACCGATGTCGGTGTAGACGCGGTCGCGGAAGCTGGCGTTGAGGTTGGCCAGCCAGCCCTCGGCGAAGCGCCAGTTGGCGCCCAGCGCCGCGGTCCAGTGCGGCGCGTAGGCGAATTCGCGGCCGGCGTAGTCGATGACCGAGGCACCGATGGTGGCAAAGCTGTCGTAGCGGGTGCGCGCATAGCCCAGCGAGCCGTACCAGTCGAAGGCTTCGCTGGGGCGGTGGCTGGCCTCCAGCTCGGCCCCGTACAGATGCGCGCGGCCGGCGTTGACGGTGTTGTAGTCGAAGCTGTTGAGGCCGAAGTAGGCGGTGGTCTGCTTGTCCTTCCAGTCGATGTAGTAGGCGTTGGCGTTGAGGGTCAGGCGCCGGTCCAGCCACTGCGAGCGCAACGCGGCCTCGTAGTTCCAGGTGTATTCCGGGTCGTAGGGGAAGGCCTGGCTGCGCGCCGAGTTGAAGCTGGAGCCGCCGGAGCGGTAGCCGCGCTGCACCACCAGGCTGGCCGACAGGTCCGGGTTCCAGTCGTAGCGCACGCCGAGCTTGGGCAGCAGCGCGTCGAAGTCGCGCGTGTTCCAGGCCACCTCGCCGTTGGCCGAGCGCACGATGCCGGCCACGCCCTGGTTGATCGCGACGATGGCCCGATACAACGCGGTGCCGCTGGCGGCGAAGGCGGCCGGGTCGGGATAGCGGCCGGCGAAGGCCGCGGTGGTGTCGGAGGCCATGGCGTAGCGCTGGTGGTCGTAGCGCAACCCGCCGAGCAGCGAGAACCCGCTGCCCACCTGCCACTGGCCGTCAGCGAACAGCGCGCGGTTGCTGGAGCGGGTCGGGCTGGCGCTGACGTAGTCGACCGGAATCACCGGCAGCGCCTGCGCGTAGCGGGTGGCGATCGCGGTGGCGGTGGCGGACGGGAAGCCGGCGCTGCGCAGCAGCCCCGCGATGGTGGTGGTCGGCGTGGCGACGTTGTTCAGCAGTTGCGCGTCGTTGTCTTCCACGTGCCGCGCCCAGTACGCGCCGAGCAGGCCCTGCACCGCGGCGCCGGCGTAGTGCAGGCGCAATTCCTGCGAGGCGGTGGTGTCGTCGAGCTGGCGCCGCGCGTAGCCGGCGTTGTCCGGGCCATGGTCCATGTCCCACAGGCTGGACGAGGTGACCTTGTTCCAGGCGCTGACCGAGGACAGCGACCAGGCGTCGGAGAGCGCGTAGTCGGCCTGCAGGGTGACGATGTCGCTGTCGCTGCGGGTGCGGTCCGGGGTGTTGTTGGTGGTGTAGCGGTGACCGAAATAGTCGGGCAGATCGGTGCGCACGTAGCTGTACATGTACGGCCCGTTGCGGTGCGAGCGGGTGTAGCCCAGTTGCACTTTCAGCCCGGTGATCGCCGACGGCGTCCACAGCAGCTTGCCGCGGTAGATCGCCGAGACCTGCGCGTCGTCGGCGGCCTGGCGGGTGAGGTTCCAGGTGTAGCCGTCGAAGCTGCGCTGCTCCACCGAGGCGCGGAATGCCAGTTCGTCGGCGACGATCGGGCCGCCGACCGCACCGGCCAGGCTGCGGTCGGACGGATCGGAGGCCAGCACCCGCAGCTTGCCCTGCCAGTCCATGGTCGGCTCGGCGGTGCGCAGGACGATCGCGCCGGCCAGGGCGTTCTCGCCCTGCAGGGTGGACTGCGGGCCGCGCAGGACTTCCACCTGCTGCAGGTCCCACAGGCTCAGCGGCGCCCAGCTGATCGCCTTCCACGGCAGGGCGGCGCCGTCCAGGTAGATGGTGGCCAGCGGCGCATCGCTGCCGCCGTCGATGTTGCGAATGCCGCGGATGCTGAAGCCGGCATCGCCGTAGGTCTGGGCCATGTTGGCGGTGCGGTTGAACACCTCGTAGGCGTTCTGCAGGTTCTCCTGCTCGATGCGCGCTTCGGTGGTGACGGCGACCGAGCTGGTGGTGTCCTGCACGCTGCGGCCGCTTTTCTCGCCGGTGACGACGATCTGGTCGAGAGTGGTGGGATCAGGAGGCGGCGCGGCATCGGCGCCGGCAGCGCGCGTTGGCGGCGCCCAGCTCAGCAAGACGGATACCACGCATAAGGACAACACGGACCGCGCGACGCGCATACACCACTTCCCCCGAAAGACTCACGGTTGAAGGCATGGCGGCGGCTGTGCCTGGCTGCCGGACGCGGCAGCGCTGGGCGCGGACTTTAGCAGAGCGGGGGCGGGGCTGCCATGGGATTTGGGATGGGTGGCAGGTTTGCTCGAGGGTCTTGGGAGCGTAGGAGCTGCTCCTACGGGTGGGCATCGCCAACGTATGCGTCACGCGCAGAGACGTGTTGTGGGAGGGACTTCAGTCCCGACGCCGTGACCGGCGGCTGCCGCGATGCAGGGGGCCATCGTCCCAGGGGCATCACGAGGCTGGCGCGTCGCGCGTCGCGGCTGAAGCCGCTACTGCAGCTCACTTCATCTGATACATCAGTCAAGAGCAAAGGCTTTCGCCCTTGCGGGCGAGTTACTTTTCTTTGCTTGTGCAAAGAAAAGTAACCAAAAGAAAGCACACCCTGCCTACGCGCCCTCCGCGCTGCGCGCTCCGGGTCCGCGTCCATCACGGGGATCCGCGGAAGGGGCATCCTGCCCCTGCCGCGGACGGCGTACATCCATGTACGCCGCCCTTCGGGTGTTTCCCCGCGATGGCCGCCGCTTCGGAAGGGAACCCGGTAGATCAAAAGCAACAGCCAAAGCCGCAAGCAAAAAGCAAAGAGCAAAAAGGCTATGGCTACAGTTACCGGCTATTTACTGCTGCGAAAACGTAAACGGGCGGGAGGACTGTCGCCCTCCCGCCCGCTGGCGCCGGCAGGTGCTGCCGGCGTGGTGCTACGACGTGCTGCGATCAGTGCCAGTGCAGGTTGAAGGAGACGCCGACGATGCGCGGTTCGTTGTACACGGCCGCCATGTAGTTCTCGATCACGCCCTTGAGGTTCTTCTCGTTGGTGATGTTGCGGGCGAACGCGGCCACTTCCCATGCGCCGTAGTCGCCGGTGTAGCCCAGCTTGAGGCCGCCCTCGAAGTTGCCGTTGGAGGTGAACTCGGTGGAGTCGTACAGCACGAAGCTGGTGTAGCCCTGCTTGTTCCAGTCGGTGGCGACGAAGAAGGCGCCGCCGTCGTTGACCGGAATGTCGTAGCGCGCGGCCAGGTTGACGTTGTACTTGGGCGCGTTCGGCAGCGGGTTGCCGTCGATCTGGGCGAAGGTGTTGTTGCCGATGCGGATGGTCGGGTCCTTCACCGTGCACACCACCACGCCGTTCAGGCCGCACACCTGCGCATACACGCGCTTGTCCTGGATCTCGCTGTGCAGCAGGCTCAGGCCGGCGGTCAGCGACAGGTTGGGGATCGGGCGCCAGTCAAGGTCCGCCTCCATGCCGTAGGCCTTGGCCTTGTCGGCGTTGAACAGCACGCCGTTGCCGTTGGAGTCGTTGCCGTTGAGCTGGATGTCGTCGACGGTGTAGGTGAAGCCGGTGACGTTCAGGCGCAGGCGGTTGTCGAACAGGTTGCTCTTGATGCCGGCTTCCCACGACAGGATGGTTTCCGAGTCGGCGGTGGTGAAGTCGGAGTTGAACACCGCCGAACGGCCCTGGATGGTCGGGCCGCGGAAGCCGCGGGCGACCTTCGCGTACACGTTGACGTTCGGGTTGATCTCATACATCGCGCTCAGGTCCCAGCTCGGCTGGGTGTCGGCCAGGCGCACGTCGCGGCGGCCCTTGTAGGTGACCACGCCGGCTGCGGTGTCGGCGGTCTTGAGCAGCTTGGTCTCCTTGCTGTCGCGGGTCTGGCGCACGCCGGCGGTCAGGGTCAACGCGTCGGTGACCTTGTAGGTCAGCTGGCCGAAGCCGGCCCAGGAGGTGTTGCTGTTGTGCAGGCGCACCCAGTTGTTGGGATTGCGCGCAGCGGTCTGCAGGAAATAGGCGCGCTGGTAGAAGTCGGTGGTGTCCTTGCCGTCGAAGTAGAACGCGCCGGCCTGCCACTGCAGCGGGGCGTCGCCTTCGCTGGCCAGGCGCAGTTCCTGGGTGTACTGGTCCAGATCGCGCACCTGGCCCATCGACTGCCCGTAGCCGTTGGGCACGCCGTTGACCGGGAAGTTGGCCGCGGCGCCGCCGTCGGTGTCGCCGCGGCTGTAGCCGGAGGTGGTCTCGTAGGCGCTGATCGAGGTCAGCGACACGCCACCGAAGCCGTAGATCGCCTTCAGCGAGGCGCCGTGGGTCTTGTACGCCTGCGGGTTGTCGTGGGCCTCGTCGTAGGCCACCTGGTCGCGCGGCACGTCGACCTTGTTCGAGCCCTTGTGCAGGGCGCCGCGCAGGAACAGGGTGGAGGTGCCGTCGTAGTCGCGGGTGTGGAACGAGCCCAGCAGGGAGAAGTTCTCGCTCGGCTTCAGCAGCAGCTGCAGACGCGCGTTGCGGTCGTCGTAGCCGCCCATCGCGTCCTTCTTCGGGGTGACCGTGCCGTCGGCGCTCGGGCCGGTGTAGGTGTTGTCCACCCAGTCGTCGCGGTGCTGGTACAGGGTGGACACGCGGAACGACAGCACGTCGTTGATCGGGCCGCCGATGCCGCCGTCGACCGAGACCGTGTTGTAGCTGCCATAGCTGGCGGTGACCCGGCCGGTGTAGTCGTCGCTGGGCTTGATGCTGTCGAACTTGACGATGCCGGCGGTGGTGTTGCGGCCGAACAGCGAGCCCTGCGGGCCGCGCAGCACTTCCACCTGGTCCACGTCGTAGACCGGGTTGGACTTCAGCACCACGTGCTCCAGCACCACGTCGTCCTGGATGATCGACACCGGCTGCGAGGCGCCGAGGTAGAAGTCGATGTTGCCCAGGCCGCGGATGTAGAAGCGCGGGAAGATACGGCCGGTGGTGGTTTCGGCGTAGAAGCTGGGCACGCGGCCGGACAGCGCCAGCAGGGTGTCGTCGCCGCCGGCGGTGAAGTCGCGCATCGCCTCGCCCTGCACCACGCCCACCGACACCGGCACTTCCTGCAGGTTTTGCTCGCGGTGCTCGGCGGTGACGATGATGGTGTCCAGCGAGGTCGCCGCGTCGCCAGTACCGGCGGCGTTGGCCGGGCGGGTCTCGCTGCCGGCCAGCGACGGCGCGCTGTCCTGCGCGGCGGCGGCGGCGGCGACCGAGGCAAGCACCAGGGCGGCGCAGGCCTGCGCCAGACGAGTACGGGCCGGCGCGGCGCGCGCGGTCAGCGGCCGCGGGGAGAGATGGGGATGCAGCATGTCGAATCCTTGTGAGCGCGCAAAATCGAGTCCGTTCGGCTTGCGCAGCAGCCCGCGACGGCATGCGCCATACGATGGCGCAGCGCGGCACGATATGTCGTCTGTGTTGCACCGCCATTGCAATGACGGCGTGGCTGCCACGGCGCGACGATGCGTGACCGCATCACGTCACGCCACGCCGTCGCAGCGGACATCTACGGACCTCATGCATCGCGCCGCCGGCTGGCCGGGTCTGCGCGGCACCACGCCGTGCACACATCCCGGCCACAGCCGATCGACGTGGCGCAGCCGATGCTGCCTCTGTCGTGGGTTACGCGTGCGGGCCATGCGGCCCGACGCCGCCGCGCCGCTCTTGGAGCCCCCCCTGCGCCGGATCCTGTTCGCCCCCCTGCTGCTGACGCTGGCCGCCTGTGGCCGCGACCGCACAGAACCCGCCACGCAGCCGCCCGGCGCTACCGAGAGCGCCAAGACACGCGTTCTCGAGGCCGGCGCCAAGGCGCTGCAGGACGATGGCCCGGCCGCAGTGCTGGACATCCACCTGGTCGGCTTCCACCCGTTGCGCGACCACCCGCACCAGCAGATGGAAGCCCACCACTTCTGCCGCCAAGTCAACGAGGAGTTCGCCCAGTGCGCCCTGTTCGACGGCGACACTGCGCAGGCCAACCTCACCGGCGTGGAGTACATCATTTCCGAGAATCTGTTCCAGCGACTGCCGCCGGAGGAGCGCCGCTACTGGCATCCGCACAACGGCGAGATCCTGTCCGGGCAATTGTCCGCGCCCGGCCTGCCGCTCACCGCGGAGAAGGCGCTGATGCGCAGCAAGCTCAACAGCTACGGCAAGACCTGGCACACCTGGCATTCGCGCGACGGCGCGAAGCCGGGCGATGCCCTGCCGCTGGGCGAACCCATGCTGGCCTGGTCGTTCAATCGCGACGGCGAACTGCAGCCGGACCTGCAGGCCCGCCGCGACGCCATCGCCCCGCACCGCAGCGCCGAACTGCGCGCCGACCGCCAGGACCTGACGCCACTGGCCAAGCCACAGCAGGGCGTGCACCTGCTGCGCGAGGCGTTTCCCTCGGCGACGCCGATTCCCGGGGTGGTGGACGCGGGCACGGGGGAACGATAGGACCCAGGATGCCACGCGCCAGCGGCGTGATTCAGGCCGAAGCGTCCGGTTCTGCGCGACGGTATGCCACGTGCTGCAGGGGCTGCAGCGGGGCCGGCATCGGCACGGCGACATGCACTTCTTCGAGGTCCCAGCTCGCCGGAAAGTCCGCGATCATCTCGGCGGCGGCGCACGAGCAGCTTTCGCGAGGCGCTTCCATCGGCGGGCCGTCGTATTCGAAGCGCAACCGGACCACGCGGCGCGCCTGGTCGGCCTCGATCGAGGCCTGCCGCAGTTGCGGGTGCACCTCACCGAGCAGGGCGCGCTGCAGGCTCAGCAATAGCGCGGTACGACTGCCGACGTCATCCATCGCGCTTCCCTCGTCTACGCCGGCGACGTCATTGCGTGCAGCGCTGCGCGGCAAAGTCGGTCAGGCGTCGAGTGAGCGTTCCTTCCTGCCACACGATGTCGAGGATCACCCAGCGATCGTCCTGGCGACCGAGCACCAACGTATCCGTCCACTGCTGGTCATCGATGGCCAGACGGGCGCGCACCTGCGCGGTGTCGCCGGTGACTTGCGCGGTCGTCGAGACCAACGCCGTCGGTTGGTCCGGCCACAGGAAGAAGGGGCTCTGGTCGAGCATGTGCGGCTTGACGTCTGCAGGCACCAGTTTGGCGCAGGCTGCCTCGTAGGCGCGCTGCGCCTCCAGCGCCGCGAACAGTTCCCGCCCCAGCAGATGCCGCACCTGCGCAACGTCGCCATCGGCGTGCTTGGGCGCGATCGCCCAGGCATAGAACGTCTGGACCGTGTGCGCCGGCGACTCGCCCGCGATGGCGGCGAACGCGCTCAGCCACAGACTTATCGCACACAGAACGCGCATTCCCTTCATGGATCGTTGCCACCTCGGGCCGCCAGATGCGGCATGGCGATCCTCAGCCAGTGGCTGCGCGGCGTCAATGCGAGCGCTGCCGCGTGCGCCAGCGGCTGGCGTGGCCGCAGCAACCAGATGCCTAGGTAACGGGAGACATCCAAGCTCACCGGAACTCCAACCACGTAGAGCGGCTTCGGCCGCGACAGGCTTTACCGGGAATGCCCGTTGCGGCTGAAACCGCTTGTGTCAAATAAGGGTCTATCGTTGTAGGTGAGAGCGGAGTGCGGCAGGCCGTTTAGCCGCAGTGCCAGCAAGCACGAGTAGGAGTCAGCGCCGCCGCACTCCGGTTCTCCTGCCTGACA
>NZ_NSGT01000063.1:0-19806 GCF_009192905.1 Xanthomonas sp. LMG 12459 | reverse complement strand
AAAAGAAAGCACACCCTGCCTCGCGCCCTCCGCGCTAACGCGCTCCGGGTCCGCGTCCATCACGGGGATCCGCGGAAGGGGCATCCTGCCCCTGCCGCGGACGGCGTACATCCATGTACGCCGCCCTCCGGGTGTTTCCCCGCGACGGCCGCCGCTGCGGAAGGGAACCCGGTAAGTCAAAAGCCAAAGCCACATCAAAAGCGACTGCGACAGCAGCGCACGCCTGCGTCATTGCAATGGCTGCCAATGAGCACACTACTCGTGATCACGTACGTCGCCTGTTGTTCGTCGAGGGCACGCAAGAAGACTGGTTTCCGCAGCAGCTGCTGCAGGCGCAGCTCACACACGGCGAAACGGCCCCGCACGGGACTTGCGACACGTTGGCTGGGTGCACTGTGGGAGGGACTTCAGTCCCGACGCCTTGAGGTTGGATACCTAGCGGGCGTCATGTATCTCGGCCGCGTGGCAGTTGTTTCCTACGGAAAACAAAACGGGCGCACAAGGCGCGTTTCGCATGCTAACCGCATAGCAGCCCGGCGCACACGCCGGACCCGCCGCCGGCTCAGTGACCCAGCTTGGCCTTCAGCGCCGCGATCAGCTTGACCGGCGCTTCGCCGGTGGCCGGCAGGCCGCGCGGGTCCACCGCCGAGACGTAGACGCCGGCATCCACCGCCACCACGCGCACCAGGAAGTTGCTGTCTTCGTAGGCCACGTCGTAGGAGCCCAGCAGCTGCGCGCGGCTGGCGATGGTGACGCCTTCGATGCCGCCCAGCGCGTCGCCGACCTGGCCGAACACCTGGTCGCGCGTCCCCGGCACCACGAAGCCGCTGTTCGACGCCGCCGGGGCCTGGCCGGCCGGGGCCGCAGGACGCTGCGCCGAGGCCAGCGCCGGCACCTTCATCGCCGCCGAGGTATCGGGCGAGGTCAGATCCGGCGGCACTTCCAGCGGACGCATGTCGGGCGCCAGCGCGTAGTCGCCGCGCGGCTTGCCCTTGTGGAACCAGCTGCAACCGCTGGTGGCCGCGACCAGGGTGGTCGCCAGCACGGCGGCCGACAGCACGCGGACGTAGGGAACGGAAGCACGCATCAATCAATCTCCTGGAGTCAGGCCGCGAGCGTTTCGCGGCTGGATAGGTCTTCCAACGCGGCAGCGTCGGCGGCAAGTCGGTCGGCCGTGGCGTGGTGCGCCGCGGACAGCGGCAGCAGCGGCAGCCGCAGGCCCTGGCCGATCCCGGCGCGCTGCAGCAGCGCCTTGACCGGAATCGGGTTGGATTCGATGCCGCAGAACGCATGGAACGGCTGCAACCGCGCGTCCCAGGCCTGCGCCGGCTCGGCCTGGCGCGCGCGCGCCAGGCCGCACAGCCGCCGGTAAGCGCGCGGCAAGGCATTGGAGGCGACCGAGATCAGTCCGTCGAAGCCGGCCAGCATCGCCTGCGCAGCGCTGCCGTCGTCGCCGCTGAACACCGCGAAGTGGTCGCTGCGCAGGGCCGCCAGCGCGGCGATACGCTGCGGGTCGCTCACGGCTTCCTTGATGCCGACGATGTTCGGATGCTGCGCCAGTTGCGCCACGGTCTCCGGCAGCAGGTCGCAGCCGGTGCGGCCGGGCACGTTGTACAGCAGCACCGGCAGGCCGCCCTGCTCGGCGACCTGGGTGTAGTGCGCGATCAAGCCGGCCTGGGTCGGACGCACGTACGGCGGCGTCACCACCAGCGCGTACTGCGCGCCACCGGCGGCGGCGCGCTGGGTCAGCGCCACGGTCTTGGCGGTGCCGGACAGGCCGGTCCCGGCCAGCACCGGTACGCGCCCGCCGATCGTCTGCACCGCCTCGCGCAGGATCCGGTCGTACTCCTCGTCCAGCAGCGTGGCCGCCTCGCCGGTCGATCCCGCCACCACCAGCCCCTGCACGCCGCCGTCGAGCTGGCGTTTGAGCAGCCGCTGCCAGGCGTCGAGGTCGAGGTCGCCATTGCCCTGGAAGGGCGTGGCCAGGGCGGTGATGATGCCGGAGAGGGACAAGATGCCGGGTGCTCGCTCGGAGAAGAGGGCCGCGCAGGCTACGCGGACGGGTCGGCCCCGCACGCGGGGCAGGGTCGCCCCGCATGTTACTTGCGGCCCGAAAGCGCGGGCAAGTATGCTGCACACCATGCCGGGCGACCGCCCGGATGCCGTTCAGCCTTACGCAATGCCGGAAGCCCCTTTGACCGACACCACGCCCCGGCCCGCGCCGACCGAAAACCACCTCCTGATCAACGCCTACACGACGCATCCGGAGTCGCCCTTGTTGCCGGTGACGCGTCGCATCGCCGACAGCGGCTGCAATCTCGTCGATGCGCGCCTGGCCACGGTCGGCCGCGACGTGTCGGTGACTGCGCTGGCGACCGGCTCGTGGGATTCGGTGGCCAAGCTCGAAGCCATGCTCACCCGCCTCGACCGCGAGGAAGGCATGAAGCTGGTGTGGTACCGCACCGGCGCCAAGCAGGCGCAGTCCAATCTGCTGCCGTACATCGTCGAAGTCATCGCCGCCGACAAACCGGGCATCCTGTTCCAGCTTGCCGACTTCTTCGACCGCCAGGGCATCACCATCGAGAACCTGCAGAGCACGCGCTACCGCGCCATGCAGACCGGCGCGGAGATGTTCTCGGCGCAGGTGACGATCGGGGTGCCGGCGAACATGCATATCGCCGCGCTGCGCGACGACTTCCTCGAGTTCTGCGACCACCTCAACCTGGACGCGATCATGGATCCGATGAAGTTCTGAGTGCACCGCGCTGGACACCGACGCAATCGAACGCAGATGATGGCGATGCACGCGGAGGACACCCCATGAAGGACGGCGACACCCTGGACCGCAGCACGCTGGCCTTGCCGCTGGCGCTGTCAGGCGGCGCCAGTGCCACGCTCGGCGATTACGCCGGCCGCTGGCTGGTGCTGTATTTCTACCCGAAGGACAGCACGCCCGGCTGCACCACCGAGGGCATCGAGTTCAACGCGCTGCTGCCGCAGTTCGAACAGGCCGGCGCCACTGTGCTCGGCGTGTCGCGCGACTCGGTGAAGTCGCACGACAACTTCTGCGCCAAGCAGGGCTTCCGCTTCGCCCTGGTCAGCGATGCCGACGAGGCACTGTGCCGCGCCTTCGACGTGATCAAGGAAAAGAACATGTACGGCCGCCAGGTGCTGGGCATCGAGCGCAGCACCTTCCTGCTCTCGCCGACCGGCCAGCTGGTCCGCAGCTGGCGCAAGGTCAAGGTTCCCGGCCACGCCCAGGCCGTGCTCGACGCGCTGCAGGCCGCCGCCCAGCAGTGATCACCGCCGTTTCCCGCACCCCGCATCGCCCTGCCCCGCAGGCAGCGATGGCGCGTCCCTGCTCCTCTTTCAGGAATCCATGATGACCCGAGGCAAGCGCATCTACGTGCTGGATACCAACGTGCTGATGCACGATCCGACCGCGCTGTTCAAGTTCGAGGAACACGACGTGTTCCTGCCGATGCAGGTGATCGAGGAACTGGACAATGCCAAGAAGGGCATGTCCGAAGTCAGCCGCAACGCGCGCCAGGTCAGCCGCTTCCTCAACGAGCTGATCGAGGGCGCCGGCGCCGAGCAGATCGAATCCGGCATTCCGCTCAGCCATCCGCAGGGCATCCAGCTCAAGAGCACCGGCGCCATCGGCCGTCTGTACTTCCAGGTGCGCCCGGTCGAGCCGGGGCGCAGCTTCGGCAGCGTGGCCCCGGACAACAAGATCCTGGCCGCGGTGCTGGCGCTGCGCGAGGAGCAGCCGGAAATCCCGGTGATCCTGGTGTCCAAGGACATCAACCTGCGGATCAAGGCGGCGATCAGCGGCCTGGTCGCCGAGGATTACGAGAACGACCGCGCGCTCGACGATTTCAGCCTGCTCTACACCGGCGCGATCGAACTGCCGGAAGATTTCTGGCAGAAGCACAACCAAGACCTGCGCAGCTGGAGCGACAAGGGCCGCACCTGCTACGAGATCGCCCTGGCCGCCGACGAGGACTGGTATCCGAACCAGTACCTGTACCTGCCGGGCGAGGACGAAGTGGAACTGCGCGTGGTCAAGGTCAACGCCGAGCGCAAGGCGACGCTGGCGCTGGTCGACGACTTCCGCAGCGGCCAGCACGCGGTGTGGGGCATCGCCGCGCGCAACCGCGAGCAGAACTTCGCGCTCAACGCGCTGATGGACCCGGAAATCGACTTCGTCACCCTGCTCGGCACCGCCGGCACCGGCAAGACCCTGCTGGCGCTGGCCGCGGGCCTGGCGCAGACCATGGACCAGCAGCGCTACCGCGAGATCATCATGACCCGCGCCACGGTCAGCGTCGGCGAGGACATCGGCTTTTTGCCCGGCACCGAGGAAGAGAAGATGACGCCGTGGATGGGCGCGCTCACCGACAACCTGGAAGTGCTCACCCACACCCAGGAAGGCGGCACCTGGGGCCGCCAGGCCACCAACGACCTGCTTGCCAGCCGCATCAAGATCCGCTCGATGAACTTCATGCGCGGGCGCACCTTCCTGTCGCGCTACCTGATTCTGGACGAGGCGCAGAACCTGACCCCGAAGCAGATGAAGACGCTGATCACCCGTGCCGGCCCCGGCACCAAGATCGTGTGCCTGGGCAACGTGGAACAGATCGACACGCCGTACCTGACCGAGACCACCTCTGGCCTGACCTACGCGGTGGACCGCTTCAAGGCCTGGCCGCACAGCGCGCACATCACCCTGCGCCGCGGCGAGCGCTCGCGCCTGGCCGACTACGCCTCGGAGGTCCTGTGAACGCGGCGGCCGGCGTGCGCCTGGCAGGCATGGCGCTGGCCATGGCCCTGCTCGGCGCCTGCGCCACCGCGCGCGGGCCGGCCATGGTGCCGACCGCGGTCAAGGCCGGGCAGTCGTGGATCGTCACCCGCAACAGCACCGCGACGCAGGTGCTGGACACCTGCTCGCGCGACAGCCCAGCGCGCCAGGACGGCGCGGTCACCGGCTACTGGATTCCGACCCCGGAACAGATCGCGCAACTGGAAGCGCACCTGGCGCAACTGCAGCCGCAGATCGCCGACCCCAGCGCGTCCGATCGCCAGTACGTCGGCATCCTGTACCGCGGCAAGCAGGCGATCTATGTCAACGCCTTCGCGCCGGACGACAGCAGCGAGCGCGACCCCACGGTCGACGCAGTCAAGGCCTGCGGCGGCGGCAACCGTTTCTGGGGCGCGGTCTACGACCCGGCGAGCGCCCGCTTCTCCGAGATCGCGGTCAACGGCGCACGTTGAGATGGCTGCGGTCAGGTGCCACTGGCGGCGTGCTGGGGCGGCCGCGCACCGCGGTCGCCGCGCCGCGGCCGCATCGCGCGCGGCATGAACCTGGAACTGCCCCGCTGGGCCTGGGCCTTCGCGGGCACGCTGGCCGCGGTCGCCGGCATGGTCAACGTGGTCGGCTATCTCGGCTTCGAACATCAGGCGGTCACCCACCTCACCGGCACCACTACCCTGCTCGGCGCGGCGCTGGCCGATGGCGACGCGCGCGCGATCGCGCAACTGGTCGGCGTGGTCCTGGCCTTCCTCGGCGGATCGATGCTCGGCGGCTTCATCGTGCAGGACAGCCGCCTGTGCCTGGGCCGGCGCTACGGCGTGGCGCTGGCGCTGGAAGCGCTGCTGCTGCTGGCGGCGATGCAGGCGTTCAAGCAGCAGCAACTCGCCGGCGCCGTGCTCGCCGCGATCGCCTGCGGCCTGCAGAACGCTACCACCACCATCTACAGCGGCGCGGTGGTGCGCACCACCCATCTCACCGGCATGTTCACCGACCTCGGCATTGGCCTGGGCCAGGCGCTGCGCGGCCTGCCGCTGCCGCGCCGGCGCATCCGCCTGAGCCTGCTGATCATCGGCGGTTTTTTGTGCGGCGGCGTGCTCGGCGCCTGGGCCTACCGGCAGGTCGGCTTCGACGCCCTGCTCGGCCCCGCCCTGCTCACCGGCACGGTCGGCACGCTGTACGCGCTGCAGGCGCACTACCGCAGCCGCGAACGCTGAAGGCGCGGCCGAGTGCATAAGCGACGTCAGCCCTGCACAATCGGCGCATGAGCGAACCCACCGTCGTCTCCGCACTGAGCATCGCCGGCACCGATTCCGGCGGCGGCGCCGGCATCCAGGCCGATCTCAAGACCTTCGCCGCGCACCGCGTGCACGGGCTGGCGGCGGCCGCCGCGCTGACCGCGCAGCACACCCGCGGCGTCACCGCGGTACACGTGCCGCCGCTGTCGTTCCTGCGCGCACAGATCGACGCCTGCTTCGCCGACTTCGACATCGCCGCGGTCAAGCTCGGCATGCTCGCCAACGCCGAGGTGATCCACGTGGTCGCCGATGCGCTGGAAGAATATCGCCCACCGTGGGTGGTGCTGGACCCGGTGATGGTGGCCACCAGCGGCGCCAAGCTGCTGCAGGATGACGCGCTCGACGCACTGCGCAGCCGCCTGTTGCCGCTGGCGACGCTGGTGACGCCGAACGTACCGGAAGCGCAGTTGCTGCTCGGCCGCCCGATCGACACCGCCGACGACGCCGAGCACGCCACCGCCGCGCTGCTCGAGGCCGGCGCGCAGGCGGTGCTGCTCAAGGGCGGCCACCTGCAGGAAGGCCAGCGGGTGATCGACCGCTACGACGACGGCGTCAGCCGCAGCGAGTTCAGCCATGCGCGGCTGCCGCTGGACGCGCACGGCACCGGCTGCACCCTGGCCGCGGCGATCGCCGCACAGCTGTGCCAGGGCCTGGCCTTGCCGGCCGCCTGCGAAGCGGCGATTGACTATGTGGCGCGCGCCCTGCGCGGCAGTTACCGGCCCGGCCGCAGCGACGTGGCAGTGCTGGATCACTTCGGCGCGGCGCGCGGCCCATGAGCGCAGCGCCCATCGCCGCGGCGGCGGTCGCCGAGCACGCCCTGCCCGTCGCCGCAGCCGACGGCCATCGCTGGAGCTTGCTGGCGCGCGTTCCCGACGCACCGCGGCAGGCGCTGCTGTGGCTGCCCGCGCTGGGCGTGGCCGCGCGCCACTACCTGCCGTTCGCCGAAGCGCTGGCCGCACACGGCGTCGCGGTGTTCCTGCACGAATGGCGCGGCAACGGCAGCAGCACGCTGCGGCCATCGCGGCAATGCGACTGGGGCTATCGCGCCCTGCTGCAACTGGACCTGCCCGCCAGCCAGGCGGCGATCGCCGGGTGTGGGATCGCGGCGCCGCTGCTCGTCGGCGGCCACAGCCTCGGCGGACAGCTCGCCTGCTGCCACGCCAGCCTGCAACCACAGGCCTTCGCCGCGCTGTGGCTGGTCGCCAGCGGCACGCCGTACTGGCGCCGTTTTCCCGCGCCGCGCGGCTATCTGCTGCCGCTGGCGTACCGCCTGCTGCCATGGCTGGCGCAGCGGCAAGGCGTGCTGCATGGTCGCCGCCTGGGCTTCGGCGGCACCGAAGCGCGCGGCCTGATCGCCGATTGGGCGCGCGTCGGCCGTAGCGGCCGCTACGCCGCGGCCGGCCTGGCGATCGACCTGGAGGCGCAACTGGCGCATCTGACGCTGCCGGCGCGTGGCGTGGTGCTGCAGGACGACTGGCTGGCGCCGGAGAGTTCGCTGCGCGGTCTGCTCGACAAGCTGGCCACGCCGGCGCCGCAGATCCGCTGCCTGGACGCCACGCAACTGGGCGTGGCCGCCGACCATTTCGCCTGGATGAAGCGGCCTGCGGCGGTGGCCGCGGCGTTACTGGCCGGGGATCCGTGAAATTTTTCGGAAAGAGCATTGACGGGCCCGATCGACTCCCGCATAATTCCGCTCCTGACGACGCGCCCGTAGCTCAGTTGGATAGAGTACCTGGCTACGAACCAGGCGGTCGGGAGTTCGAATCTCTCCGGGCGCACCAGTCAGATGAAAAACGACAAGCCACCGCTTGTCGTTTTTTTTTGCCCTGCCGCGGCGAGGCGATCGCATCGAGACCGCTCCGGGAGCGCACTCGTTCGCGATTCGTCATGCTATCGACACGCAGGTATAGACGAATCGCCGCAACTCGTGAATAATCCCGCGCCTGACAACGCGCCCGTAGCTCAGTTGGATAGAGTACCTGGCTACGAACCAGGCGGTCGGGAGTTCGAATCTCTCCGGGCGCACCAGTCAGATCAAAAACGACAAGCCAGCGCTTGTCGTTTTTTTTGCCTGCGTGATTCCGATTGCACGACGCGCGCAACGACGAGTGACGCATGCGCACACGGAAGATGTGCCGATCACGGCACCGCCTCGCGCATCGGCACTTCAACTCCAGCGCCGGCGATCCGCCAGACATTGCGAGGCGGCGGCGGCGACGCGCGCCGCCTCGGCCTCGCGTGCGCGAACGCAGAGACCCCTGCCCGGCTCAGGCAATGGTATCCACCACGCCGCCATCGACGCGCAGCGCCGCACCGGTGGTCGCGGACGCTTGCGGCGAGGCGACGTAGACGCAGAGATTGGCGACCTCTTCCACCGTCGCGGCGCGGCGGATGATCGAGCTGGCGCGATGCGCCTTGACGAAGTCGGCAGCGACCTCGTCCAGCGGCTTGCCGGACTGCTGCACTTGGTCGGACAGCATGGCGGCGACGCCTTCCGTCAGCGTCGGCCCGGGCAGGATGGCATTCACAGTGACGCCGGTGCCGGCCATGCGCTTGGCCAGCCCGCGCGACAGGGCGAGATCGGCGGTCTTGGTCACGCCGTAGTGAATCATCTCGACCGGGATGTTGAGCCCGGACTCGGACGAGACGAAGAGCACACGCCCCCACCCCTTCTCCGCCATCGCCGGCAGATACGCGCGGGAAAGCCGCACACCGGACAGCACGTTCACCGCCAGGAAGCGCTCCCATTCCGCGTCGGGCGTGTCGAAGAAGTCCTGCATGCCGAAGATGCCGGCGTTGTTGACCAGGATGTCGACGGCAGGAAGCGCCACGACGATCGCCTCGCAGCCGGCCGCGGTCGCCACGTCGCCCACTACGGCCCGCACGCTGGCAGTGGCGAGGTCGCGCTTGAGGGTAGCCACAGCGGCCTCGGTGCGGGCCTGGTCGCGGCCGTTCAGCGCGACCTCGGCGCCCGCCGCGGCCAGGCCCTTGGCGATGCCGAAACCGATGCCGGCGGTGGAGCCGGTGACGAGGGCGGTTTTACCGGATAGATCGATGTGCATGACTGTCTCCAAGGATGAGGTTGAGGATGAGGAGTCGCTTCGGCGCACGCCCTGCGAGGTCGTCGCCGCAGACACACGCTGGCCGCGCCGGTCGTGCTGTCGATTCGTTCTGTCGATTCATCATCTGCGCATCCAACCGCAAGGCAAGGAACGGCAAGTGAACGTCACGATATGGATCTCGCCCATTGCAGCAGGTCGCTGCATCAGCGAGGCACAGACGGCGCAGGCAAGAGGATCAAGCGCATGACGGCACAACTTGCCTCGCCGCGCACAGCCGCCCGCGCGCGCCCACGGACAACGCACCCGCCTGCATCAGCCGGCGCGCACGCACGGCTGTGCATCGCAGGCGCCATCGACAGGCATGACGCCTCCGCCACACCGACTCACGCCGCGATCGTGTCGCCCTTCGGCGGCGGTGCCACGGCAGCCGCAGCGTCCAGCACGACCAGCGGATGGCCCGCCGCACGCCACGCATCCAGCCCACCGCGCAGCGGCAGCACGTCCTCGAACGCGTGCTGGCGCAAGCGCTTGGCCAGGATCGCGGCCGAGACCTCGTTCGGGCAGGCGCAGTAGATGACGATCCTGCGATCGCGCGATAAGCGGGCGACGAGCGCGTCGACCTGGCGATCGTCCACTTCCAGCGCACCGGGGATGGCATACGGCTCCAGCGTGCGGTAGCCCGGCGCCCGAATGTCCAGCAGCAGCGGCGGCGCCTCGCCCTGCAACAGCGCGTGCAGTTCATCGACGTCGATACGCTGCATCTCCATCGCCTTGCGCAGCGACTGCCGACGCCAGGCGCGGTAGCCGACGTACAGCGCCAGCAGGCCGACCAGCAGCAGCGCCGCGCGCCTGCCGAGCAGGCTCAGCCAATCCAGCAAGTCCTGCACCTGGTCGGCGAAGCACAGGCCCAGCAACAACCCGACGCCCGCCCACAAGGCCGCGCCCAGCGCGTCGTAGCGCAGGAAGGCTACGGGGCGCACGCGCATCGCGCCGGCCATCGGCACCGATACCATCGACAGGCCCGGAACGAACTTGGCCACCGCCAGCACGCGCACACCCCAGCGCGCATAGAAGCGTTCGGTGCGCTTCATGCAGGTGTCGCGCGACAGCGACAGCCGGCACAGCGACTGCAGCGTGCGATTGCCGTAACGGCGGCCGGCGCCGAACCACAGCAGATCGCCGAGCAGGCTGGCCGCGATCGACACCGACAAGGCGCCGAGCAGCGCACTCCACATCGCCGCGCCATCGAGCAGCGCATAGGTCGCCCCGACCAGGATCAACGTGGGCAGCGCCGGCACCGGCAGGCCCAGCGACAAGGCCAGGACGTTGACGAAGACCAGCCCGAGTCCGTAGCGCGCAATCAGGTCCTGCATGGCGTGGCGGGCGAAAAGAAGAGGATGCCGCGCATTATCCTCCCGTCGCCCACCGCGCGCGTAGGCAGCAGGGCGTCACCGGCGGAACAGACCCATCCATCGCCGCCACGGAGAACGCTTTGCCGTTGCCCCGCACGCCATCACCCGCCCTCGTCCAGCCGCGCCGCCATCTGCGCCAGCCATGCCGCGAACACGCCCGGCTGGCGCATGCGCGCGCGCCACCAGGCCAGCGCCGCGCCCTCCTCGCCGCTGCGCCAGGCCAGCTGGAACACCTCGTCCGGCTTCGGCTCCTCCACCGTCTTGCGCACCAGCGTGCCGCGCGACAGCGCCGCGCGCGCATAGGGCTCGGGCAGGAAACCGAAGCCGAGCCCGGCCAGCTGCAGCCGGTACTTGCTGCGCATGTCCGGCACGGTCAGCGCGTCCTGGCCGAACAGCAGCCCGACCGTGCGCGGCAGCAGCCGCCGTGCAGAGTCCGCCACCGCGATCGCGCGATGCGCGCTCAGCTGGCTGCGGCTGAGCGGTTCCGGCGCCTGCGCCAGCGGGTGACCGGGCGCGACCGCGAACACGAACGGCAGCGTGCCCAGCGGCTCGGTCACGTAGCCGCCGCCGCTGGGCCCTTCGCCGGCCGCCCCGACCAGCAGATCCACCCGCCGGTCCAGCAGCGCCTCCCAGGTGCCGGACAGCGATTCCTGCACCACCCGCAGCCGGGTCTGGTCGGCAACCGCATAGAACGCCGCCATGTCCTGCGCCAGGCATTCCGGCGCGAACACCGCATCCAGGCCCAGCGCGAACTCGGTCTCCCAGCCGGAGGCCACGCGGCGCACGCGCAGTTCCAGGTCGCCAGCGGCGCGCAGCAGGTGACGACCTTCGCGCAGCAGTTCGGCCCCCGCGGCGGTCGGCACCGCCTTCGGCCCGATCCGCTCGAACAGTTGCACGCCCAGGTCCTCCTCCAGCTTGGCGACGGTGTAGGAGATGGTCGACGGCACCTTGTGCAGCGCCTTGCCGGCGGCCGAGAACGAGCCGCGACGATCGATGGCGTCGAGGATCTGCAGGGCATCGAGGCTGAGCTTGAGCATTCGAATTTTTCGATGATGGATGCCGAATCTATCCGTTTTTCAAACCCGGCGACAGCGCGGATACTTGTTTCCAAGCCGGAGCGAACGCGAAATCAACCAGACCGGCGCTTTCGATCCACTTGCACATCAACGCCACCAAGGAGCCTCCCATGCTGCAGATCCGCCCCGCCAACACCCGTGGCCGCGCCGAACACGGCTGGCTGTCCTCGCGCCACACCTTCTCCTTCGGCCACTACCACGACCCGCGCCACATGGGCTTTGGGCCGCTGCGGGTGATCAACGAGGATCGCGTGCAGCCGGGCCAGGGCTTCGGCACCCACGCCCATCGCGACATGGAGATCCTGTCCTACGTGATCGAGGGCGCGCTGGAGCACAAGGACAGCATGGGCAACGGCTCGGTGCTGCGCTACGGCGACGTGCAGCGCATGAGCGCCGGCTCCGGGGTCACCCACAGCGAGTTCAACCACTCCGCCAGCGAGCCCGTGCACTTCCTGCAGATCTGGGTGATGCCCGAGCGCGCCGGGATCGCGCCGGGCTACGAGGAGAAGCACTTCGCCCCGGACAGCAAGCGCGGTCAGCTGCGGTTGATCGCCGCTCCGCAGGGCGAGGACGGTGCGGTGCGCATCCACCAGGACGCGCGCATCTACGCCTCGATCCTCGACGGCGATGCGCGCCTGGACTATCCGCTGGCGGCCGGGCGCGGCGCCTATGTACAGGTGGTGCGCGGCACGCTGAGCGTCAACGGCCAGACCCTGCAGGCCGGCGACGCGATCCAGGCGATCGACGAGGCCAGCCTGCAGTTCGCCGACGCCCAGGACAGCGAGTTCCTGCTGTTCGACCTGCCGCGCTGAGCGCTGCAGGCCAGTCGCGCCCGGGACCATCGGACCGGGCCGCGACAGTCGCGATCGCGGCCCGCATAGCGGCGCCACGGCGTCGCTGCGTCGGCCGCCCGCTCGCTTTCCACTGCGCCCTCACGCCACCCTCGGCATCCCGTAACGCGTCCTGCACGGCCTCCGCGTCAATGCTTCCGCTCTCCCTCCCCTACTGCCGGCGTGCCGGCCGAGAGCCTGCCGATGCGCCACCCGACCAGCGCCGCCTATGCCACCCCCTCGCGCATCCGCGAAGGGCGCCCCTTCCCCCGCGGCGCCGTGTTCGACGGCCAGGGCACCAACTTCGCGCTGTTCTCGGCGCACGCCACGCGCGTGGAACTGTGCCTGTTCGACGAGGCCGGCACCGAAACGCGCCTGGACCTGCCCGAATACACCAACGAAATCTGGCACGGCTATCTGCCCGACGTGAAGCCCGGCCAGCGCTACGGCTATCGCGTGTACGGCCCCTATGAACCCAGCGAAGGCCACCGCTTCAATCCCAACAAGCTGCTGCTCGACCCGTACGCGCGCGAACTTGAGGGCGACATGATCTGGGCCGACGAACTGTACGGCTACACGGTCGGCCACCCGGACGGCGACCTCAGTTTCGACGAGCGCGACAGTGCGCCGTTCATGCCCAAGTGCGTCGTGGTTGAGGACACCTACGACTGGGAGGACGACCAGCGCCTGATGACGCCGTGGAGCGAGACCCTGGTCTACGAGACCCACGTGCGCGGCTACACTATGCGCCACCCGCAGGTGCCGGACGAGCTGCGCGGCACCTGCGCCGGGCTGGCCCAGGAGCCGGTGCTGCGCTACATCAAGGAACTGGGCGTCAGCGCGGTGGAACTGCTGCCGGTCCACGCTTACCTCGACGACCAACACCTGCTCGACAAGGACCTGCGCAACTACTGGGGCTACAACACGCTCGGCTTCTTCGCGATCAAGTCGCGCTACCTGGCCAGCGGCCACCGCGACGAGTTCCGCGACATGGTCAAGGCGCTGCACCGCCAGGGCCTGGAGGTGATCCTCGACGTGGTCTACAACCACACCGCCGAAGGCAGCGAGCTGGGCCCCACCCTCTCCTTCCGCGGCATCGACAATGCCAGCTACTACCGGCTGGCCGAGGACAAGCGCTACTACATCAACGACACCGGCACCGGCAACACGCTCAACCTGAGCAACTCGCGGGTGATCCAGTTCGTCAACGACTCGCTGCGCTACTGGGCCGGCGAGATGCACGTGGACGGCTTCCGTTTCGACCTGGCCACCATCCTCGGCCGCGAACCCACCGGCTTCGACCAGCGCGGCGGTTTCCTCGACGCCTGCAACCAGGATCCGCTGCTGTCGCAGGTCAAGCTGATCGCCGAGCCATGGGACTGCGGCCCGGGCGGCTACCAGGTCGGCCACTTCCCGCCGGGCTGGTCGGAATGGAACGACAAGTTCCGCGACAACGCCCGCGCGTTCTGGAAGGGCGACGAAGGCAAGCTGGCCGAATTCGCCACGCGCTTCACCGGCTCGGCCGACCTGTTCGATCGCCGCGGGCGCCGACCGTGGGCCTCGGTGAACTTCATCACCGCGCACGACGGCTTCACCCTGCACGACCTGGTCAGCTACAACGGCAAGCACAACGACGCCAATGGCGAGGACAACCGCGACGGCTCCGACCACGACAGCTCCTGCAACTACGGCGCCGAAGGCGAGACCGACGACGCCGGCATCCTGCAACTGCGCGAGCGGCAGATGAAGAATCTGCTGGCCACGCTGCTACTCGCGCAGGGCACGCCCATGCTGCTGGCCGGCGACGAACGTGCGCAGACCCAGGGCGGCAACAACAACACCTACTGCCAGGACAACGAAATCACCTGGATCGACTGGGAGCGCGACCCCACCGAGGGCCGCCTGACCGCGTTCGTCAAGGCGCTGAGCGCGCTGCGCCAGCGCTACCCGATCCTGACCCGCGGTCGCTTCCTCAACGGCCAGTACAACGAAGATGCGGGCGTGCGCGACCTGACCTGGCTCAACCCCGGCGGCACCGAGATGGACGAAGCGCACTGGAGCGACGTCGGCGCGCGCTCGGTCGGCCTGCTGCTGGAAGGCAAGGCGCAAACGTCCGGCGTCAGGGAGCTGGCCAACGACGACACCTTGCTGATCGTCATCAACGCCTACCACGAGGGCGTGAGCTTCGTGCTCCCGTCTTCGGAAGAGCAACTGCACTGGAAGCTGGTGCTGTCCACCGACGATGCGCTGCAGGTCGACAGCATGCCGGCCGGTGCCAGCGAGTTCCTGGCGCCGCCGCGCAGCATCAGCGTGTTCGAGTGTCAGACGGCGCGCGCATAGTCGCCACTCGCCACTTCGGATTGCGCGCGGACTGACGCGTCCGCGCCTGCATTACGTCGCCAGCGCTTGCCGCTGGCGACGCGCGATGCTGGCATCTGCACGCTCCCTACGACGCGACGCATTGCATTGGTCTACATGGCCTTTGGCACAGTGCTCGATGGCGCATGCTCGCTAGGCTGAATGCCCGCTTCCTTCCAGGCCAGGCATGCAGCACTCCGCGCAAGGCAACATCCACGCCACGTCCAGCACCTCCTTCATGCGCAACCCGCTTCTCCGTATCGCGCTCAGCGCCGCGATCCTTGCGCTGGCGTTCTATGCGTGGCTCCCGTTTCCGTGGCGCATGCCAGTGGTCGGCCTGCTCGGTCTCTCCTTGGTGTGGATCGAAACGCGCTCCTCCCTCGCGTGCGGCGTGGCTCGCCCTCGCCAGGCGTCCGTGATCGGCTGGACCGCGCTGCTGGTGCTGTTGACCGTGGGCTTCATCACGCCGGTGCTGCAACCGCTGATCGACACCATCACCGGACACAAGACCGACTACAGCGCCTACGGCGCGCTCAAGGGCAACGTCCAGGCGACGATCCATCTGATCGGCGCGGCGTGGCTGAGCGCGGCGCTCGGCGAAGAACTGGTGTTCCGCGCCTTCCTCATGCACCAGCTCGATGCCCTGCTGGGGCGCCTGCGCGGCGGCAGCTGGATCGCCGCGCTGGCCGGTGGCGTAGTGTTCGGCCTGATGCACGCCGCGCAAGGCGCCTCCGGCATCCTGCTGACCGGCGTGGTCGGCACGATGTTCGGCTATGCCTATCTGCGCTCCAGGCGCAACCTGTGGGCGATGATCCTCGCGCATGGCCTGATCGACACCTGGGGCGTGACCACCCTGTATCTGGGCTGGTACTGAGCGCGCAGCGCAGTCGAGGGTCGCCACTCGGCGCACCTATGCGGACCACGCCGTCGCCGCCAGCAGACAGACGAAGGACATGTCGCGGTGCGCGTGTGCCCGCTGTAAAAGCACCAAGCGCGCTCAGCCCGAACGGGACGCGCGATCGCCGCTACAGGCTTCGGCATACAACCCGTCCGCTACCTAAATGATCGAGCGCACGCCCGCTCAATTTTCACTTGCACGCCACCGGCCCGCGCGCAGTTTGGCGATGCCCACTTGAGGGCATCCCTACTGCGGAGTCAACGATGGACAAGAATCGCACCGAAGGCGCCAAGAACCAGATCAAGGGCACCATCAAGGAAGTCGCCGGCAAGGTCACCGGCAACAAGCTGAAGGAAGTCGAAGGCAAGATGCAGAAGAACGCCGGCAAGGTACAGAGTGAAGTGGGCAAGGCGCGCGACCACGCGCGCGGCTGAGTTCCAGATTCTCGTGCTCCCCTGCCGCCAATGGCAGGGGAGTTGTTGCGAGCGACCTGCACCTCGCCGACTCGCTGTCGATTCGCCTGATGCGCAGCTCAACGGGGTGCACACAGGCCTCCGCAATGACCGACGGGTGGACTGGAGTAGCGAGACGCAGTACAGCGGTCAACAAGCTGCCAAGGCACCAGTCCTCGACAGCAAGGCGATCGAACACGGCACATCCAGGAGCGGTTTGCCGACAGCGCTGCCAGTCGCATCCCAAACGACCCGATGCGCTGCGCACCGTGGACTCGGATCGACCCGCAAACAGTCAATTACACGCCCGATCAGATCGACGCCGAACTGTTGCGAAGGCACCACCCTGACGTCGCTTGGTGCATGCCAGTCCGGAAGCGATGGCGCCGCTCGATGCATCCCACCATACTGACACTCACGTTACGCCTGCATCGGGACAAACTCGCCGATGCGCAACGCACTGTGTGATCTGACAACCCCGGATGTGTACAGGCTCCCGACCACGCACACGCCCCTGATATTTCCACCCCCACTCAAAGCATCAATGCACACGATTACCTCCCCCAGAAGAGCAGCGTTCTTGCTTCTCCTGCTGCTTCCTGCCGCCCAGGCGGATATGACTGCTGCGGCAGCAGCTCGCGCAGCACCTGTCGAAATGACCGAAAGCGACTTCGCCGTAGCCATCAACAACCACTCTTTCGCCCTGGGTGAACGCTGGAGCGAGCAAACCAGGACGCAGGCAGGCACCCAGATCAGCGAGAGTTTTGTAGGAGACGTGCCCGCCGGGGAGACAAGCTACAAGTACTACCAGCATCGCTATGTCGGATTTGACATCTATACGGCGAACCTCTCCTGGCAAAAAGAGCAACGCGACATCGACAGCTACGTCATTGCGCAGATCACCATCAACGTACCCGCGATCAGAACGGCTAGAGGTATCGCGATCGGCGACACGCAGAATGTGCTGATCGACACCTATGGCCAAGGCACGACGGATGACAGCGATGGCCAGCACTGGCGCTCCTATGAGACCAAGAACAAGCGCCTCTCGTTTCAGCTCGAACATGGAAGAATCATCCACATCATGATGACCCTCGACACGGACAGCTGAAATCAGCGCTGTGTCATGCGCCACCAACGCCATTTCGGGCGTCAGGCGGCCGCTCCCTGTGCCCGCCCGCAACAGAAACACGGCAAAACGTGTTTCTTGCCGAAGACCACTGGTCCAGCTTGTCTTTCTTGTTGGCAGATCAAGACTCGGCGGCGCGCCGCTGCGGCGCCGAGACTGTCAGGGCCGCCTTTCTACGCCTTGCGAGCACGATGCAGAAAGTATCCCGCTCCAAGCAAAGCAATCAGTCCGATCATGGCACCAAACCGGCCATTCTTGCGCCGTGCCTGGAGCGCCTGCTCAGGCGTGACGACCACGTCATCGCCCAAGCGCAGTCCCCAGATGGATCGCTTGCTGTCCGCATCGTCGAAGGTGACGTGAACCGGCGATCCCACCTTGAGACGCCCCCACAGCGCATCGATGCCAGGCAGCACACTCGAGTACTCGAATGCATCGCTGGTGGGTGCGAGGGTGAAGTTCACGCTTTGAAGCCGTCCCTTTCGCTGCGTTGCGTCGACCTTTTCGACCGTCCCATCGGCTTCAGCCAAATGTGTCGGCACTGCCGCAGGCCTGCTGAAAAACGTGACAACGCTGGCGATCGTGACGCCAAGGCAAAGCAACGCGATGATGATGAAGCGGATCTTGTGTGACTGCATCTCGATACCGGAGCAAAAAGGAAACGTCGCGATCCAGCGACGACGCACATTTTTTCGTGACAGCGCATGGGAATCAATCGATGGATCGCCCATCCCCTGCAACTCAATGACACCGTAGGCGTCCTGTCTCCTGGCTCAAGCACTTCGATCCCAATGAGGCGTCGCGTCAACCTTTGCTGAGCGAAGCCTGCAACCGCGACACGCGACGGGCGGAAGATGAGTAGCCCCAATGCGTCGCTGGAAAGCGACATGAAGCAGCACTACAGCACACACTTGCCACTGTCATCGCGCGTGTCCAGATGAACTCGGAAAGCAAACGCAGTAGCGCGACCTGACTTGCGACATCGTCAACAAGGGCACACCGCGGAGAGACGGCCGATCGATACCGGCAGGATGGCTGCCGCGCTGCCTGAAACAGGATTTGGCTCTACGCGATTGATGACATTGCGTGGCAGCGATGGCCCTCGCCTTCATCCTCCACGGCCCACGGCGGGTGCCCACGGGAAGCTTGAACGCAGCAACAGGCTCCAAGCTTCGTCATGCAACACGTCAAGGCCGCTACGCTCGTCACCGGCTCCTTGAGCGCAGACATGCGCGATACCGTCTGCTCGAACTCCTGCAAGGCGCGTCAGCGCTCACGTGCCACCATGCTGACGCGCGGAGGCAAGCATGACATCGCTGGAGCTGCACGAAGCCATTGCACATCACTTCAGTGCTGCACTGAAGACTTTGCGCTCGAACTGTTTCTACAGGTCAGCAGGAACGCGCAAACGAACGTAGTAGCGGCCGGTCTCACCGCGCGTCAGGTAATGCGCGACTCGCATGGAAGTGTCCAGCGAGTGTCCAAGATGGCTGAAAAGAAAAACGCCCACAAATCGTTGATTTGCGGGCGTTTCCTTGACACTGGCGGAGTGAGAGGGACACAATTCAGAGTCCTCTAACCCATTGATGCCAATTGTCTTTTCCCACCTGGACACCCGCAAATAGTGCCCAAGGGATGGTCCTGCGTCCGGGATCGTAGCCGAGGCAGCCTGCAATGTGGATCCCCCTGCGGCCCATGCCGCTCGCTGTGCGACGACCGATGCGCGGCCGCCCACGGAGCGGGATGAGGAGCGCACTCTCAGCAGCAGGACGCCTGGCGATTGCTGATCGTTGGCTGTCCATTGACTCCTTCTAGGTGTCTTCAGACATGGGAAAGCCAACTTTGCAGCGCCTATTTATATTTGTGAAATAGCTCTGAAATTTGCACTTGCGGGTTTGCGACTTGATGCTTGGATGAAAGCTCCTTCCACAGGCTCCAAGGAGCATCAATGCAGTCCGAACTCACGCTTCAAATCGCCAGCCGCCTCATCAGCGGGCTCCTCTGCCAGGAGCGGCATTGCCGCTTACCTGATCGTGTCGACGACATCCGGCATGCCCTGGAAGTGGCCGCGGAAATGATGCGCCAATACCGAGGCGGCTCTTCCGCCCCTCCGGCGCACGACTACGTCCCACCCACGCCGGCCCCGACGCTGCCACCACCAGCGTCCTCCTCCCCACCTCAAGCGCCGCGCCAGCAAGAGATCCGCACCCGGGAGGCGGTCGTGGTGCGCGATATCCCGTCCGTCGAAGAGTGGCGGAAGAACCGCCGGGGAAAAGGCGCCCCGGATCCAGAGGCGGACAGGAAGAAGCCGACGCTCCACTGATCCGACACCGACGCCCCCACAACCAAGGGCCCCGCAAGCGGGGCACCGTTGTTTCAGAGGCGTCGTGGGCGCGGTGGTCGGGGGCCACTCGGCTCAAGGTCCAGGGTCGGCAGGTCGTAGGGAGGAGTCGGTTGAGCCTCATGGCCTCCAAAGACCCACGG
>NZ_NSGT01000062.1:0-30097 GCF_009192905.1 Xanthomonas sp. LMG 12459 | reverse complement strand
GCCCCCCCCCCCCGCCGACCTGACCGACAGACAACGCGATACCCATCCGGTGCTGCATGCGCCGCGCCGCCGCTACCGCGATGCGCGCGGCCGCTTCGTCCGCAATGCCGAGGTGACCGTCAAGCTGCACCCGGCGCCGCGCCGGACCAGCCTGTTCGTGACCTCCGAGATGGCCGACTTCATCAAGGCCGGCGGCCTGGGCGACGTGGCCGCGGCATTGCCGCGCGCGCTGCGCAGCAGCTGCGACATCCGCGTGCTGATCCCGGGCTATCCGTCGGTGCTGCGCACGACCGGGCCGCTGGAGATCGTCGGCCGCATCGCCGCGCATGCTGGGCTGCCGGATTGCGCGCTGGGCCGGGCCGAGCGCCCCGATGGTCTGTGCGTGTACGTGCTGCTGTGTCCGCAGCTGTTCGAGCGGCAGGGTTCGCCCTACGTGTGCAGCGAAGGCCGCGACTGGGAAGACAACGCGCTGCGCTTCGCCACCCTGTCCCACGCTGCCGCGCAGATCGCCGGCGGCCAGGCCGGGCTGGACTGGACGCCGGAGCTGCTGCACCTCAACGACTGGCCGTGCGCGCTGGCCGCCGCCTACGTGCGCTGGTCCGGCGGCCGCACGCCGTGCCTGCTGACCATCCACAACCTCGCCTACCAGGGGCTGTTCCCGTATGCGATGGCCGGCGCCCTGGGCATCCCCGCCGAGGGCCTGCAGGACCTGGAGTTCTACGGGCAGATGTCGTTCCTGCGCGCGGGCATCGTCCATGCCGACCATGTGAATACGGTCAGCGTCAGCTACGCCGCGCAGATCACCGGCCCGGCGCAGGGCTGCGGCCTGGACGCGCTGCTGGCGCGGCGCGCCGCCAGCGGCCGCCTCAGCGGCATCGTCAACGGCATCGACGCCAGCTGGGACCCGCGCACCGACGCGCACCTGCCGGCGCACTTCGGCGTCGGCCAGATCCAGGGCAAGCGCGAGAACGCGGCGCAGGTGCGCCAGGCGTTCGGCCTGCTCGACAGCGACGGTCCGCTGTTCGCGGTGGTCTCGCGGCTGGTGCACCAGAAGGGCCTGGACCTGATCTGCGAGGTGGCGCCGCAGATCGTCGCCGCCGGCGGCCAGATCGTGATCATCGGCGGCGGCGAGCCGCAGATCGAGCAGGCGGTGGCGGCGCTGGCGCGGCGTTACCCCGGCCATGTCGGCGCGCACATCGGCTTCGAAGAGCCGCTGGCGCGGCGCATGTTCGCCGGCTCCGACTTCCTGCTGATGCCCTCGCGCTTCGAGCCCTGCGGGCTGAGCCAGATGTACGCGCAGCGCTTCGGCAGCCTGCCGATCGCCCACGCCACCGGCGGCCTGATCGACACGGTGGACGACGGCGTCACCGGCTTCCTGTTCGAGGAAGCCTCGGCCGACGGCCTGCGCCGCTGCCTGCAACGGGTGTTCCGCACCTTCCGCCTGCCGGGTCTGCTGCAGGCGATGCGTCGCGCGGCGATGCTGCGGCCCAGCGGCTGGGAGCTGGCCGGGCGCAAGTACATGGCGCTGTACGAGCGCACCGCCGCCACGACCGCCGGCAACATCCCGGCCGCGGCCAGCGCCACGGTGTCGGCCACCGCGAGTGCCATGGCCGCCGCATGAGCGATCGGGAACACGCCGTGGACCCGGCCGCCGGCGGGGACCCGGCGGCGGACACGGAGGACGACGGCGACGGCCTTGCCCTGCAGGCACTGGCACGCGGCGAGGCGATCGATGCGTTCGCCTGGCTTGGCCCGCATCCACAGGCCGACGGCACGGTGCGGGTGCGTGTGCTGGCGCCCGGTGCCGAGGCGCTGGGCGTGCTCGATGCGCAGGGCAAGCTGATCGCGCGGATGCGTACCCACCCGCAGGCCGATGGCCTGTTCGAGGGCGAGCTGAAGCAGCCCACGCCCTACCGGCTGCGCATCGTGTGGCCGGACGCGGTGCAGGAATGCGACGACCCCTATGCCTTCGAGCCGATGCTCGATCCGGCCTGGCTGCAGGATCTGGCCGCCGGCGACGGCGCCGCCCTGCGTACCGCGCTCGGCGCGCATCACGCCCGCGTCGGCGAGGTGGAGGGCGTGCGCTTCGCGGTGTGGGCGCCGCAGGCCAGGCGGGTGGCGCTGGTCGGCGACTTCAATGGCTGGGACGCGCGCCGGCATCCGCTGCGCCTGCATCCGGAGGCCGGGGTCTGGGAACTGTTCGTGCCCGGGCTGCACGGCGGCGAACACTATCAATACGAATTGCAGGCCGCCGACGGCAGCGTGCTGCCGCGCAAGGCCGATCCGGTGGCGCGCTGCAGCGCCCTGGCGCCGTCCACCGCCTCGGTGGTGCCGTACGCCGACAGCCATGCCTGGGGCGATGCGGCCTGGCTTGCACAGCGCGAGGCCCAGGCCGGCAGCGCACAGCCGCTGAGCGTCTACGAGCTGCATGCCGGCTCCTGGCGCCACGACGGCAACGGCCAGCCGCTGCACTGGGATGCGCTGGCCGCCGAACTGATCCCCTACGTGCGCGGGCTCGGCTTCACTCACATCGAGCTGCTGCCGATCGCCGAGTACCCGTTCGGCGGCTCCTGGGGCTACCAACCGCTGGGCCTGTACGCCCCCACCGCGCGCCATGGCGACGCCGACGGCTTCGCGCGCTTCGTCGACGCCTGTCACCAGGCCGGCATCGGCGTGTTGCTGGACTGGGTCGGTGCGCACTTCCCCGACGATGCGCACGGCCTGCAGCGCTTCGACGGCAGCGCCCTGTACGAACACGCCGACCCGCGCGAAGGCGTGCACCGCGAGTGGAATACGCTGGTCTACAACTACGGCCGCCCGGAAGTGGTGGCTTACCTGATCGGCAGCGCGCTGGAGTGGATCGAGCGCTTCCACGTCGACGGCCTGCGCGTGGATGCGGTGGCGGCGATGCTGTACCGCGACTACGGCCGCAACGCCGGCGAGTGGATTCCCAACGCCCATGGCGGCCGCGAGAACCTGGAGGCGATCGCCTTCCTGCGCCGGCTCAACGACGAGATCGCGCAGCGCTTCCCGGGCGTGCGCACCATCGCCGAGGAATCCACCGCGTGGCCGGGTGCCACAGCGCCCACGCAGCAGGGCGGGCTGGGCTTCAGCCACAAGTGGAACATGGGCTGGGCGCACGACACCCTGCGCTACCTGCAGCGCGATCCGCTGCACCGGCAGCACCACCACAGCGAGATGAGCTTCGGCCTGGTGTACGCGTTCTCCGAGCATTTCGTGCTGCCGCTGTCGCACGACGAGGTGGCGCGCGGCAAGGGCTCGCTGCTGGCGCGCATGCCCGGCGACGCCTGGCAGCGCTTCGCCAACCTGCGCGCCTACCTGGCCTTCATGTGGGCGCATCCCGGACGCAAATTGCTGTTCATGGGCTGCGAGTTCGGGCAGTGGCAGGACTGGGACCACGACCGGCCGCTGGACTGGGTGCAGGCACAGCAGCCCGAGCACCGCGGCGTCGCGCGCCTGGTCGCCGACCTCAACCGGCAGTTGCGTGCGTTGCCGGCGCTGTACCGCAGCGACCGCAGCAGCGACGGCTTCGAATGGAGCATCGCCGACGATCACCACAACAGCGTGTTCGCCTTCGTCCGCCACGACCGCGATGACGATACGCCGCCGCTGCTGGCGGTGAGCAACTTCACGCCGACCGTCCACCACGATTACCGCGTGGGGGTGCCGCGTGGCGGACGCTGGCGCGAGATTCTCAACAGCGACAGCGGCTATTACGGCGGTTCCAACCAGGGCAACGGCGGTGTGCTGTCGACCCTGCCGCAGCCGATGCACGGGCATGCGCAATCGCTGGCGCTGACCTTGCCGCCGCTGTCCACCCTTTGGCTGCAACCGGACCTTTGACCATGGCCACGACCGCTGTCTCGACCGATTCCTCCGCCGCCCCGCGCGCGGTCCTGCGCCCCGGCGCCTGGCCGGGCGCCAACGGCGAGGTCGCCTTCGCGCTGTGGGCGCCGGATGCCGAACGCGTGGAGCTGGTGTTCGGCGACGATCGGCGGCAGCCGCTGCAGGCGATCGGCGACGGCTACTTCGCCGCCACCCTGGCCTGCGCGCCCGGCACCCGCTACCGCTACGCCATCGACGGCGGCACCCCGGTGCCGGACCCGGCCTCGCGCTGGCAGCCGGACGGCGTGCACGGCGCCAGCGCGGTGCTGGCCACCGACGGTTACGCCTGGCGCCACGGCGACTGGCGCGGCCGGCCCTGGGCCGAGACCGTGTTCTACGAACTGCACGTGGGCACTTGCGGCGGCTACGCCGGGCTGCGCGCGCAGTTGCCGACCCTGGCCGCGCTCGGCGTGACCGCGATCGAACTGATGCCGCTGGCCGAATTCCCCGGCCGCCACAACTGGGGCTACGACGGCGTGCTGCCTTACGCGCCGGCCTCGGCCTACGGCCATCCCGACGAACTCAAGGCACTGATCGACGAGGCGCACGGCCTGGGCCTGAGCGTATTCCTGGACGTGGTCTACAACCACTTCGGCCCGGACGGCAACTACCTGGGCCAATACGCCTCGCGCTTCTTCCGCGAGGACGCACCCACGCCGTGGGGCGCGGCGATCGATTTCCGTCTGCCGCCGGTGCAGCGCTACTTCATCGACAACGCGTTGATGTGGCTGCACGAATACCGCTTCGACGGCCTGCGCCTGGATGCCGTGCACGCGATCGTGCCCAACGCCTTCCTCGATACCCTGCGCGAGGCGATCACGGCCAGCGTGGCCGACGGGCGCCACGTGCACCTGGTGCTGGAGAACGAGGCCAACCAGGCCGATGTGCTGGAGCGCGGCTACAGCGCGCAGTGGGACGACGACTTCCACAACAGCCTGCACGTGCTGCTGACCGACGAGCACGAGGGCTACTACGCCGGCTTCGCCGACGCGCCGGCGCAGCACCTGGCGCGGGTGCTCGGCGAAGGCTTCGCCTTCCAGGGCCAGGCCGACCATCGCGGGCACGCGCGCGGCGAGCCCAGCGGCCACCTGCCGCCGCACAAGTTCGTGATCTTCGCGCAGAACCACGACCAGATCGGCAATCGCGCCCGCGGCGACCGGCTGATCACCCAGGTGAGCGAACCGGCGCTGCGCGCGGCGCTGGCGCTGACCGCGCTGACCCCGATGATCCCGCTGTTCTTCATGGGCGAGCCGTGGGGCAGCCGGACCCCGTTCCAGTTCTTCACCGATTTCGCGCCGCCGCTGGACGAGGCGGTGCGCGAGGGCCGGCGCCGCGAGTTCGCGCACTTCGCCGCCTTCGCCGACCCGGAACAGCGCGCCACCATTCCCGACCCCAACGCACCCAGCACCTTCCAGGCCTCCATCGCCGACATCAGCGACGCCACCCATGGCGACGGTGCGCGCTGGCGCGACTGGTTCGCGGCGTTGATGGCGCTGCGCCGCCAGCACTTGGTGCCGGCGCTGGCCCAGGCCAGCGCGCTGGGGGCGCGGGTGATCGGCCCGAAGGCGGTCGCCGCGGGCTGGCGCCTGGGCGACGGCGAATGGCATGTGGCGGCCAACTTCGGCGACGCGCCGGTGGCGCTGGACTTGCCCGGCAGCACCGTGCACGCGGAGAACGCCGGCGACGACGCCGCGCAGTTGCCGCCCAACGCCTTCGTCGCGCGCTACCGGCCCGGCAACGCCGCATGAGTTCCCGCTGTCGCGACGCCATCGCGACAGCGTCCCCGGCACGCTGGCCGCCTCGTTAGCTGCCCACCGCCGCGCACGCGCCGCCAGCGCGTGCGGGCGGGACCGCGGCGGATTTCCCTTTTGCCTTGCTGCCCGGTTCGCCCTGCCCATGACCGACACTTCCCTGCACATCCTGGCCGACGCCGCCGGCCTGCTGGTCGACTGGATCGATGCCGGCGACACGCCGCGCACGGTCGCCGACGACACCCTGCGCCACGTGCTCGGCGCACTGGGCCTAGACGCGCGCGACGCGGCCACCTGCCGCGACAGCCTGCGCCGGCTGCAGGCCGATGCCGCGCTGCCGCCGCTGCTGACTGCCGACGTCGGCGCGCCGGTCGAGGTCGGCGCCGCGCCCGGCACGGCGTACCGGCTCGACAGCGAGGACGGGCGCGCGCTGCACGGCCACTGCGACGCGCAGGGCCGCCTGGTCGCACCCGATACCGCCGGTTACTGGACGCTGCAGCATGGCGACCGCCGCACCACCCTGGCGGTGGCGCCGCCACGCTGCTACGGCGTCGCCGACGCGGTGGGCGCGGCGCAGCCGCGGCGCTGGGGCCTGTCGCTGCAGGTGTACTCGGCACCGGGTGCCTACGACGCCGGCATCGGCGACGCCGATGGCACCGCCGCCTGGGCCGCGCGCATCGCCGCGGCCGGCGGCGATGCCATCGCGCTGAGCCCGGTGCATGCGGCGCGACCGATCGGTGCGCACTACAGCCCCTACTCGCCCAGCGACCGCCGCTTCCTCGATCCGCTGCAGGCGGCGCCGGCACGCGTGCTCGGCGCCGCGGCCGCGCAGCGCGCGCTGGAGGCGGCCGGGCTGGCGCAGGCCTTCGCCGAGGCGCAGACCCGCCCGCTGATCGACTGGCCGGCCTCGGCTGCCTTGAAGTGGCAGTGGCTGCGGCAACTGCATACCGACTTCGGCCAGGCCGATGCCGCGCTGCACGCCGACCTGGCCGCGTTCGAACGCGACGGCGGCAGCGCCCTGCACGCGCATGCCGCGTTCGCCGCGCAGGACTTCGGCGATGCCGATCCGGGTCTGCACCGCTTCGCGCAGTGGCTGGCCGCGCGCAGTTGGGCCGACGTGCAGCGGCAAGCACGCGCCGACGGCATGGGCATCGGCCTGATCGCCGACCTGGCGGTCGGCTTCGACGCGCATGGCGCCGAGGCCGCGGCATGGCCGCAGGCGGTGCTGCAGGGGCTGGAACTGGGCGCGCCGCCGGACGCGTTCAACGGCGATGGCCAGGCCTGGGGCATCTGCGGCTATGCGCCGACCGCGCTGCGCGCGACCGGCTTTGCGCCGTTCATCGAACTGCTGCGCGCGGTGATGCGCGATCGCGGCGGCGTGCGCATCGACCACATCCTCGGCCTGCTGCGGCTGTGGGTGATTCCGCGCGGCGCACCCTCCTCCACCGGCGTGTACCTGCGCTATCCGCTGCACGACCTGCTGCGCCTGCTGGCGCTGGAATCCTGGCGGCACCGCGCGATCGTGATCGGCGAGGATCTGGGCGTGGTGCCGGACGGCATCCGCGCCGAACTGTCGCGCCGCGGGGTGATGGGCATCGACGTGCTGCTGTTCACCCGCGACCGCGCCGGCGCGTTCCTGCCGCCGGCGCAGTGGCGCCCCGACGCACTCGCCACCACCACCACCCACGACCTGCCGACTCTGCGCGGCTGGCGCCGCGGCGAGGACATCGACTGGCGCCGGCGCCTGCAACTGAGCGACGCCGCGCAGCAACATGCCGACCACCAGGCACGCACCGACGATGTCGCGCGCATGGACCAGGCGGTCGCCGCGGCGCTGCCGCCCGCGCAGGCCGCCGACCCGGAACTGGGCGCGCTGCGCTTCGTTGCCGCCACGCCGTCGCCGCTGGCCCTGCTGCCGGCCGAGGACGCGCTGGGCCTGGACCAGCAACCCAACCTGCCCGGCACCGTCGACGGCCACCCGAACTGGCGCCGGCGCCTGCCCGCACCCGACGCCGCCGCGACCGCGGCCACCCTCGCCACGCGCCTGGACGCCTTCGCCCAGACCCGCCAATCCACTGCCACCGCCGCGCAAGGAGCCGACGCATGCGCATGATTCCCCTGCGGGCCACCGCCCGCCTGCAGCTGCATGCCGGTTTCACCCTGCTCGATGCCGCCGCACAGGTGCCGTATTACGCCGGGCTGGGCATCAGCCACCTGTATCTGTCGCCGATCGGCACCGCCGTCCCCGGCTCCACCCACGGCTACGACGTCACCGACCCGCGCCAGGTCAATCCCGAACTCGGCGGCGAGCCGGCGCTGCTGCACCTGTCCGAGCGCGCGCGCAGCCACGGCATGGGCCTGATCCTGGACATCGTGCCCAACCACATGGCCACCCACCCGAGCAATCCGTGGTGGTGGGACGTGCTCACCCATGGCCGGCGCAGCCGCCATGCCGGCTGGTTCGACATCGACTGGCGCGCGCCCGGGCGCGAGGGCAAGCTGTGGCTGCCGGTGCTGGACCGCCCCTACGCGCAGGCGCTGAGCGAAGGCGCGCTGCAGTTGCAGGTGGCCGAGGACGGCAGCGTGGTCCTGCTGCACCACGACCAGCGCTTCCCGATCCGCCTGGACGGCGCCATCGCCCAGGAACCAGCCAGCGCGCGCCCGGCCTGGGCGGCGCGGCTCAACGACGCCGCGCGGCTAGGCGACGACGCCCTGCACCGGCTGATCGAACGCCAGTGCTATCGCCTGGCCTGGTGGCGGGTCGGCAACGACATGCTCAACTACCGCCGCTTTTTCGACATCACCTCGCTGGCGGCGTTGCGGGTGGAGCAGAACGACGTGTTCGCCGCGGTCCACGAGTTGCCGCTGCGGCTGGTCGCCGAGGGCCATCTGGATGGCGTGCGGGTCGACCACGTCGATGGCCTGGCCGATCCCACCGGCTACGTGCAGCGGCTGCGCACGCAACTGGACCGCGCCGGCCGCCGCCGCGGCATCGCCCCGGGCGGCATCGCCCTGTATCTGGAAAAGATCCTGGCGCCGCACGAGCAGTTGCGCAGCGACTGGCCCTGCGACGGCACCACCGGCTACGACTTCATGGACCAGGTCGCCGCGGTGCTGCACGACCCGGCCGGCGCCGAACCGCTGACCGCGCTGTGGCGGCGCTGGAGCGGCCGCAGCGGCGACTTCGGCCAGGAGCAGCGCGCCGCGCGCGACGAGATCCTGCAGGGCTCGCTGCAGGCCGAGTTCGTGCGCACCGTGCAGGCGCTGGGCGCCGCCGCGCACCTGGATCCGCTGACCCGCGAGTTCAGCCCGCAGATGCTGGCGCGCGGGCTGATGGCCTTGCTGCGGCACTTCGAGGTGTACCGCACCTATGCCGGGCCCGATGGCCTGGACGACGACGACGCGGCGCGCCTGGCGCAGGCCGCGCAGCGCGCGCGTGCCGGCGCCGAGCCGCGGGTGTGCGCGGCGATCGATGCGATCGAGCGCTGGAGCCGCGACGGCCGCGGCACCGGCAAGGCGCAGGTGGCGCTGCGGCGGATCGTGCGCCGGCGCCTGGAACAACTGTCGGCACCGCTCAACGCCAAGTCGGTGGAGGACACGTCCTTCTACCGCCACGGCGTGCTGCTCTCGCGCAACGAGGTCGGCAGCGAGCCGGACGTGTTCGCGCTGACGCCGGAGGCGTTCCACGCGGCCAACGCCCTGCGCGCGCAGCGCTATCCGCGCGCGCTGCTGGCCACCGCCACCCACGACCACAAGCGCGGCGAAGACGTGCGCATGCGCCTGGCCGCGCTCAGCGCGCAGGCGCCGTGGTGGGAGGCGCAGGTGGGGCGGTTCCAGGCGCTGTCGGCCGACCTGCTGCCGGCCGGTAGCGCCGCGCCGCTGCCCGGCGACCTGCTGATGCTGTGGCAGATGCTGGTGGCGGCGTGGCCGCTGGAACTGGCGGTGGACGACGCCGACGGCCTGCGCGACTACGCCGAGCGCATCGGCGCCTGGCAGCTCAAGGCCGCGCGCGAAGCCAAGCTGCGCACCCACTGGACCTGGCCGGACGAGGACTACGAGCGCAATGCGCGCGCGCTGCTCGACGCCGCACTGCTGCAGCCTGCCGGCGCCGCACTGCGCGAGGCGCTGGCGCAGGCGGCCGCGGCACTGGCCCCGGCCGGCGCGCTCAACAGCCTGGTGCAGACCACCCTGCGCCTGACCCTGCCCGGCGTGCCCGACCTGTACCAGGGCAGCGAGGGCTGGGATCTGTCGCTGGTGGATCCGGACAACCGCCGCCCGGTGGACTACGCGCTGCGCCAGGCCTGGCTGCGCGATGCCACCGCAGCGGACGCGCTGCTGCAGGACTGGCACAGCGGCCACGTCAAGGCCTGGCTGACCGCACAGCTGCTGCAGCTGCGGCGCGCGCATCCGGACTTGTTCGCGCACGGCCGCTACACGCCGCTGCAGGCGCAGGGCCCGCAGGCCCAACACGTGCTCGGCTTCGTGCGCGAACACGAGGGCGCCTCGCTGGTGGTGGCGGTGCCGCGGCTGGGCGCGGCCGCGCAGGCGCTGCGGCCGGACGCGCCGCTGCGGGCGCAGTTCGATTGGCGTAACACGGTTCTGACACTGCCGCAGGCACAGTATCGCCCGGTGCTGGCCAGTGCTACCGTCGACGCGACGTCGGCCATTGCGGTGTCGGCGCTGTTCGCCGAGTTCCCGGTGGCCGTGCTGGTCGCCTCCCCCTGATCTCGCAAGAAGCCATGGACGCAGAAACACGCCAACGCCGCATCCGCCAACTCGCACACGAAATCTGGGAAGCCGAAGGGCGACCCGATGGCCACGCCGCCCGCCATTGGGCCATGGCCGAACGCCTGGTGGCCGCGGAAGCGGCCGCCGAAGCCGATGCCGAGGCGCTGCCGCCGTCGCAACCGCGACGCAGCGCCGGCAACGGCAGCACCTCTTCCTAAGGATCCTTCATGCCCGTGCGCAAGCTCACCCGCCGTTCGCGTATCCGCGAGGGCCTGCCGTATCCGCTGGGCGCCACCTGGGACGGCCTGGGGGTGAACTTCGCCCTGTATTCGGCGCACGCCACCAAGGTGGAGCTGTGCCTGTTCGACGATCGCGGCCGCGAGATCGAACGCATCGCCCTGCCCGAGTACACCGACGAGATCTGGCACGGCTACCTGCCCGACGCGCGCCCCGGCCAGCTCTATGGCTACCGCGTGTACGGTCCGTACGCGCCCGACGCCGGGCACCGCTTCAATCCCAACAAGCTGCTGCTCGACCCCTACGCCAAGCAACTGGTCGGCGAACTGAAATGGGCGCCGGCCCTGTTCGGCTACACCATCGGCCACAAGGATGCCGACCTCAGCTTCGACCGCCGCGACAGCGCCGCCTACATGCCCAAGTGCGCGGTGATCGATCCGGCCTTCACCTGGGGCAAGGACCAGCGCCCGCAGACGCCGTGGGACAGCACGGTGATCTACGAGACCCACCTGCGCGGCACCACCATGCGCCACCCCTCGGTTCCCGAGGCCTGGCGCGGCACCTTCTCCGGGCTGAAGGTGGACGAGGTGGTCGAGCACATCAAGCGCCTGGGCATGACCGCGGTGGAACTGCTGCCGGTGCACGCCTTCGTCGACGACGAATACCTGCTCAAGCAGGGCCTGCGCAATTACTGGGGCTACAACACCATCGGCTTCTTCGCCCCGCACCCGCGCTACATGGCCACGCGCACGGTGTCCGAGTTCAAGCAGATGGTGGCCCGGCTGCACAGCGCCGGGCTGGAAGTGATCCTGGACGTGGTCTACAACCACACCGCCGAAGGCAACGAACTGGGGCCGACGCTGTCGTTCAAGGGCATCGACAACGCCAGCTACTACCGCCTGGCCGAGGACCGCCGCTTCTACATCAACGACACCGGCACCGGGAACACCTTCGACCTGACCAATGCCGGCGCGCTGCGCATGGTCAACGACTCGCTGCGCTACTGGGTGTCGGAGATGCACGTGGACGGGTTCCGCTTCGACCTGGCCACCATCCTCGGCCGCGAGCACCACGGCTTCGACCCCAAGGGCGGCTTCCTCGACGCCTGCCGCCAGGACCCGCTGCTGAGCCAGGTCAAGCTGATCGCCGAGCCGTGGGACGTCGGCCCTGGCGGCTACCAGGTCGGCGGCTTCCCGCCGGGCTGGTCGGAGTGGAACGACAAGTTCCGCGACAACGTGCGCGCGTTCTGGCGCGGCGACGAAGGCCAGCTGGCCGAACTGGCCACGCGCCTGACCGGCTCGGCCGACCTGTTCCACCACCGTGGCCGCCGCCCCACCGCCTCGGTCAACTTCGTCACCGCCCACGACGGCTTCACCCTGCACGACCTGGTCAGCTACGCGCACAAGCACAACGAGGCCAACGGCGAGCACAACCGCGACGGCTCGGACAACAACATCTCCGCCAACTACGGCGTGGAAGGCGAGACCGACGACGAGCAGATCAACGCGCTGCGCCTGCGGCAGATGCGCAACATGCTCGCCACCCTGCTGCTGTCGCAGGGCACGCCGATGCTGCTGGCCGGCGACGAGTTCGGCCGCAGCAAGGGCGGCAACAACAACACCTACTGCCAGGACAACGAACTGACCTGGCTGAACTGGGAAGCCGGCCCGCGCGCGCATCAGCTCAGCGCGTTCGTCTCGCGCCTGACCCACCTGCGCGCGCACTACCCGCTACTGCACCGCGCACGCTTCTTCGACGGCGTCTACGACGAGGAACTGGGCATCAAGGACGTGACCTGGCTGGCCCCGGACGGCGAGGAGATGACCGAAGCCTCCTGGCACGACCCGCACGCCCGCGCGCTGATGATGCGCCTGGACGGCCGCGCCCCATCCAGCGGCCTGCGCCAGGCCGCGTCCAACGTGACCCTGCTGATGATCGTCAACGGCGCGGTCGAGGACGTCCCGTTCACCCTGCCGCTGGTCGAAGGCGAACACTGGCGCGTGCTGATCGACACCGCCGAACGCAACGGCGAACACGGCCTGCCCGGCGGTTCGCAATGGCACGGCATCGGCCGCTCGCTGACCCTGCTGGCCGCCGAGCGCGACAGCAAGTCCACGGCCGCGCATCACCGCAATGCGGATGCGCCGACGGCGTGAGCCGATGGAAGCGCCCGGCGATCTGCCGGGCGCTGCGGGTCCGCTCCTACAGAAGGCGGACGTTGCGAGCTGTCATCCGTAGGAGCGGTTTCAGCCGCGACCAGAGATCGATGGAACTCAGATACCGCCGTGCCGCGCAGCTGCCCACCGCAAGCGGCCGCACCGATAACGCCTCCGGCAGCCACTGAGGGGGCTCACTGGCGCCCACCCCGCTCCACATACGGCCGCGCTTGCAGGATCACCACCTCGTCGCCGACCACCGCCCACTCGATGTCCTGGTCGGCGCCGCCCAGCGCCTGCTTGGTCATCGCGCCGACCTTGGCCAGTCGCGCGATGAGGGCATCGGTCAGTACCTGGCGGGTGCCGACGATCGGCACCTCGCGGACGCCGCCGGCGGCGTTGGCCACGAGCTGGGTGTCCTCGGCCGAGCGGCTCAGCACCTGCACCGCCTTGGACCAGCTCGAATACATCACCTGTTCGGCCTGGCGCTTGCCCTCGACCACGCGGATGCCCAGGCCGCGCTTGGCCGAAATGTAGGTGACGTGGCGGCGCGCGGCATCGAAGGGATCGCGGGTGATCATCACCCCGGAGCTGTCAGACGGCGCGGCCAGCTGCACCAGCACCGCCATGGCCACCGCGTCCTGTGGCAGGCCGGCGGCGGCGCGCGCTTCGTAGGCCTCGAAGTTGTACACCGACGCCCACACCGTCTGCACCGCCTTGGCCAAGGCGTCGGCACTGGTGACGTTGGGCACGGTGGTGTACAGGCCGGCGCCGCTGAAGCCGGGCAGATCCTCGGAGTTGGACGAGCTGCGCACGAACACGCCGGCGCCGTGCAGTTGCCCCTGCCAATGCGTCTCCAGCGCGCGCACGAAGGCGGGATCGGGCGCGGCGTCGGCGATCTCGGCACGCAGGGTCGCCAGCGCGGCGCGACGCACCTCCGCATCGGTGGCGAAGCCGGGGCGTCGCTGCAGATCGCGCAGGCGCTGGTCGACCTGCAGGCGCTGCAGCGTCGCCTGGTAGAACGCGAACGGAATGCAGAAGCCGTCCGGCACGCGCGCGGCCGGTGGCAGCACCGCTTTCAGCGTGCCGAGATTGGCGGCCTTGGTCCCGCAGGCGCGGCTGTCGCGTGCGCGCAGCGCCGCCAGCGGCTGGAGCGCGACCACGCTCAGGTCCGGACGCGGCAGCGCGCGGGCCGCGGTGCGGGGAGCGGCAGCGGGTGCGGCCGTCGGCGGACCCGCCAGCGCTGTCACCCGGTAGTCGTTGTGGGTGACGTCCAGTTGCACCCAGCGCCCGTCGTACTGGCGCAACGCCGCCTGCGCATCGCGCACGTACACGTTGGGAATGCCCCAGCCCTTGGCCAGCAGGTTGACGTGCGACAACAGCGTGGACGGGCGCTGCGTGACCAGGCCGGCGACCGGTGCCAACGCGATCGGCACCTCGTCCAGCACCGGGATATCGCGCGGCGACAGGGCACGGAACTGCGCCTCCGAACGCACGATGCGCAGCCGTCCCTCGGCATGGCCGGTGTTCAACGGCAGGAAGCGCTGCTCGCGCAGCAGCGCTTCCTGTGTCACGAAGGCCAACCCGGCGGACTTGGCCACCTGTTCGTGCAGCGTGGAGTTGGTCTTGAACCGCAGCGTGTCGAAGAACGACGCGCGCAGGGCGGCATCGGTCTGCTGCAACAAGGGCGCGGTAAGGACGTCGCCCTCCCAGAACTCGTAGGTGTAGCCCGGCAGATCCTGCTGCCAGCTCAGGGTGCCGAACAGGAAGCGGCGCTGCGGATCGCGGTACTGCGCCTTCAGCACCGCCTTGCCCATGCCCGGCGCCAGGCGCTGGCGCACGAATTGCTCGTGCAGCGCGAAGCGCGGGGTGTTGAGGTAGTAGACGCGTCCACCCTGCTGCCGGTCGATCACGAACAGCAGATGCGGCAGCTCCAGCGCGGTGCCGGCGTTGTAGACCCGCGCGAGCTGCAGGAACTGCGCACGGCTGTCCAGGCGCGGCAGGGAATCCGGTCCCGTCGCCGGCTGCACGGTGGCATTGCTGCCAGGGCGTTGCTCGTAGGCCGACGGCTTGCGCGCGGTCTGCGCCAGCGTGGGCGCCACCTGCCACAGCAGCGCGAAAAGGACACACCACGCCGACACGCGTGGCCACGAAAGGGACGGACGGGCTCGATCCATGATGCCGGTTCGGGAGGGCGACGAGCGCGGATCATACGCCAGCGCCTGCGCGTTGGCTGCGCGGCCAGGCGCTGCCGGGCATGGTTCGGCGTTTGCCGCCGCCGCGGGCCGTTGGGATGACGGGGGAGAATGACATCCGTTGCGGACAGCTCCATCAGTCCGTCCTTTCGGTATCGTTGACCGACAGAACGCTGCGCAGCCGCGTGCGGTCCCGCCACATGCCTGCCCGCGACCTGACGCACCTCGCCCCAGCCAGGAGTCCGCATGCCGCTGTATCCCCTGTTCGCCGACCTGGCCGGACGCCGCGTGCTGGTCGTCGGCGGCGGCGAGGTGGCGATGCGCAAGATCGAGGCGCTGCTGCACGCCGGCGCCGACGTGCTGGTGTACGCGCACGCGCTCAACCCCACCGTGGCGCAGTGGCTGGCGCAGGGCCGCCTGCAGCGCGCCGACGGCGCCTTCGACCCGCAGTGGCTGGACGAGGCCTGGCTGGTGGTGGCGGCCACCGACGACGACGCGTTCAACCGGCAACTGGCCGAACAGGCCGGGGCGCGGCGCAAGTGGGTCAACGTGGTCGACGACGCCGCGCTGTCGACGTTCCAGGTGCCGGCGATCATCGATCGCGACCCGCTGTTGATCGCGATCTCCTCCAGCGGTGCGGCACCGATGCTGGCGCGGCGCCTGCGCGAGCGCTGGGAAACCGAACTGGACCATTCCTACGCCGAACTGGCGCAACTGTTCGCGCGCCACCGCGCCGCCATCCGCGCGCGCCTGCCGGACCTGCCGCAGCGCCGCCGCTGGTTCGAACAGGTACTGGAGGGACCGGTGCAGACCCTGCTGCAGAGCGGCCAGCGCGATGCCGCCGAACAGGCCTTCGCCGAAAGCCTGCAGCGCAGCGACGCGGTGCCGCGGCAGGGCAGCGTGTGGCTGGTCGGCACCGGCAATGGCGACCCCGGCGCACTGACGCTGAAGGCGCTGCGCGCGCTCAACCAGGCCGACCTGCTGCTGGTCGGTGCGCAGGTCAGCGCGGCGGTGCTGAGCCTGGCGCGTCGCGATGCCAGCCGCCAGCCGCTGCCGGACGATCCGGCAGCGCACCTGGCGCTGCTGATCGAACAGGCGCAGGCCGGGCAGCGCGTGGTCAGCCTGCTGCCGGGCGATGCGTTCCGGCAGGCACCGCACGTGGCGCTGGCGGCGCACTTGGCCGCCGCCGGGATCGCCTGCGAGGTGGTGCCCGGGGTGACGCCGGACTGACGCCTACGTCGGCAGCGGCGGCACCGGTTCCGCGTCCGAACGCTCGCGCTTCGCCGTCACCAGGTGCTTGCGCATGCCCACCCACAACGCCAGCGACAGCAGCGAGATGCCGCCCAGCAGCAGGAATGCGGCGCGATAGCCGAACCCCTGTGCGATCCAGCCGCCCAGTGCCGGGCTCAGCGCCGCGCCGACGCCCTGCATCGTCATCACCGCGCCCTGCCCCACGTTGACCCGGCCGGTGCCCTGCAGCAGGTGCGCCACCAGCGCCGGCACCGCCACGCTCTGCAGGCCGGCGCCGACGCCGTCGAGGATCTGCACCGGGAACACGCCCCAGGTGTGGATGACGCTGGCGGCGATCAGTCCGCGCAGCGGCAGCGCCAGGAAGGTCAGCAGCAGCACCCACCAGTGCCCGCGCACGCGGATCAGCCGCATCGCCAGCAGCGAGGCGAGCACCATCGTGGACTGGGCGACGATGATGGTGGTGGCGGTCAGCGCGTTGGGGTCGCCCTGGTGCGCGGCCACCACGGCCATGCCGTACAGCGGCAGCATCGCCGCATTGCCAAGGTGGAACAGCGCCAGCGCCGCGGCCAAGACCAGCAAGGGCTTGCAGGTCAGCAGCACCGACCAGCCGCTGACGTGCGTACCGTGGTCGTCCTCGGCCTCGGCCATGCCGCGCGCCGCACGGTGATCGATGGCGTCGCGCGGAATCATCAACACCGAGACGATCGCCAGCACGCCGAAGCAACCGGTCAGCACGAACACCGCGCCGAAACCGAATTTCCAGCCGAGCAAGCCCGCCAGCGCCGCGGCCACCACGTTGCCGGCGTGGCTGCCGACCTGGTTGCGCGCGATCTGGTGATCGAAGCCGGCCTGGCGCACCAGGCCCAGGGTGATGCCGGAGAGGGCCGGTCCCAGCGCGGCGGCGGCGAGCGCGGTCATCACCTGCGCGGCGATGACGCCGGGCAGCGTCGGCGACCACCACAGCAGCGCCGAGGCCAGCAGGATCATGCTGCAGCCGACCACCACGATGCTGCGCTTGCGCTTGGTCGCATCGACCAGCGCGCCGCCTGGCGTGGTGGCGAGCATGCCGACAATGCCGCCGGCGGTCATTACCGAGCCGATCGCGCCGAGCGACCAGCCCTTGGATTGCAGGAACACGCTCAGGAACGGGCCGAGCCCGTCCTGCACGTCGGCCATGGTGAAGTTGAGCGCTTCCAGCGCGCGCGTGCCGCGCGGGCGCTTGCCAGCGCCGCTCATGCGCGCACCGCCGACGAGCGCGGCGACAAGGACAGGAGTGCGTGGTGCTGCGCAGGCGCGACGGGCGGCATGACGGTGTCCTGGATGAGCGCGGGAAACACAGGCGCGGCGGTGGCCAGGGGCACACCGCCGCGACGACTCGGAACTCAGTGGGGCTTGGGCTTCGGTTTCGGCTTGGGCCCGTCCTTCGGCGCAGCATCATCCGCATGCGCGTGCAACGGCTTGTGATGAGGCTTGGGCGGCTTCGGCTTCAACGGCTGCAGCGTCGCGTCGCTGGCGCCCAACGCCTGCGCATGCAGCACCTGGCCATGCGCGGACTCCAGCAATTCGCCCTGCGCCGTCAGCGGCTTGCCGGCGGCGAGCCAGCGCGCCGATTCCGGCACCGCGTGCGGCGGGAAACGCACGATCAGCCCGTCCTCCAGCAGCGCGCCATGCACCTGCCCGTGCGGGCCGTGCAGCAGCCGTGCGATGGTGCCGGCGTGACGCACCGCGTCCTGCGCAGGCTTGTGCTTGGCCGGCGGCTTGGGCTTGGGTGTGTGAGGACCGGCATGCGGACCTTCATCGACGATGCGCGCGGCCCCATCCGGGTCCACCGCCAACGCCACCAGCACATCGGCGCCGCGCGGCTTGAGTCCGCGCACGCCGAGGCCGGCGCCCGGACGCAGCGCCTTCAGCAGTTGCGCCGACAGGTGCGGCGGGGTGTGCACTTCGGTGCCGTCGTCGAACAGCAGACCGTCGACGTCGGCCTTGGGGTTGAGCAGGAAGCGCGCGAGCGTGCCGCGGGTTTCCGGCAGGGAATCGGGATCGACCCAATGCATTGCATTCTCCAGACGAACAAGGGATGCCGGCGGGGGCCGGCAGCGCCCGCCGCGAATGGCGGGCGCAGGGGTCAGGCGCGATGCAGCAGCGCCCGGATCAACGCGGGGCCGGCGGCGGCGGCGGGGCGGCAGGCGCACCCGGCGCGCCCGGCGGCGGCGGAGCCGCCGGCGGCGCAGGCGGGGCCGGCGGCGCGAACACCGCCTGCAGCGAGTTGCGGTCGCGGCCGACCTGAGTGGCTTCCACCGAGCGACCCACCTGGGTCAGCACGCCGAAGCCGTTGACGCTCAGGCGCGCGCCGGGCCGCAGCAACTCGCTGTACTGCACGGCGGCGTGCGGCGGCATGCGCACCACGGTGCCGTCGCTGAGCAGCACGCCAGCGGTGTCGCCGCGCGGGCCATAGACCAGCCGCTCGATGCGGCCATCGGCCTGCAGCGGGGTCAGGGCCGGCGGTGCCGGGGGCGCCGGCGGCGGCGTCATCGGGTTCGGCGGGCGGTCGACCACCTGCTTGCCACTGCGGCGCGCGGTGATGGTGTTGGCCTGCAGCAGCGGCAGGCTGCCCAGGCGATAGCCCTGCACCGAGATCGCATCGCCACGACGTACGGCGGCCTGCAGATCGGCCGACAGGTGCGGCGGGAAGCTCACCTGCGTGCCGTCCATCAGCCACAGGCCATCGACGTCGCCGTTGGGGTTGAGCATGAAACGCTCGACAGTGCCGTCCACGCGCACCGGCGTGGCAGCGACGGGGGCCGCAGGCGGCGGCGGCGGTGCCGGGACGCTGCCGGGCGCCGGCGGGGCGGGAGGTGCGGGCGGCGCCGGCACCTGCGCGGTGGCGGCAGCGGCGGCGGTGGCCAGCACCAGGGACAGAGCGAGTGCGCTACGACGGATCATGGGAGTTCCTCCTGAGCGGCAAGGGGGCGCCGCTCGCAGGAGAGATAAAGCAGAGGCCGTGCCAACTTTTAAGCCATTGATTTTTAAATTAATCGAGTGCCAATCTAGCTTTGGCAGCGTCTCCATTCCATCCACATCTGTCCGCTTTGCGGACAGGTTTGGATGGAAGGGGATTGGGGATTGGGGATTGGTAAAAGCGGGTGCCGCGGCCTGATGTCAGGCGCTTTCACGAATCCCCAATCCCTAATCCCGGCGGCGCGCGCCAGCGCGCCGCCTACAACCCATACTCGTCGAGCTTGCGGTACAGGAGCTGGCGATGGATGCCGAGCCGGCGCGCGGCCTCGGCGCGGTTGCCGTGGGCCTGGGTCAGCGCCGCCTGGATCATCTGCCGTTCCAGTTGCGCGATCGCCTGCGGCAGGGTCAGCGCGTCGGTGTCGAGCGCCGTGGGCGTCTCGGCGGGCTGGGCCAGCAGTTCGTCCAGGTCGTGCGCCTCGACCACCGGCGCACGCACCAGCACCTGGCAGCGCTGCATGGCGTTGCGCAACTCGCGCACGTTGCCAGGCCAGGGATAGGCGCGCAGGCGCGCCTGCGCTGCCGTCGACAGCGTCTGCGGGGTGCTGGCGCCGGCGGCGAGGAAGTGCTGGGCGAGCAGCAGGATGTCGTCGCCGCGCTCGCGCAGCGGCGGCAGTTCGATCGGCACCACGTTGAGCCGGTAGCGCAGGTCGCTGCGGAAACGCCCGGCGTCCACCGCCTGCAGCAGGTCGCGGTGGGTGGCGGCGATCACCCGCACGTCCACCTTCTGTGCGCCGCGCCCGCCCAGCGGCGAGACCTCGCCTTCCTGCAGGAAACGCAGCAGCTTGGCCTGCATCGGCAAGGGCATGTCGCCGATCTCGTCGAGAAACAGGGTGCCGCCATCGGCGTCGCGGATCAGGCCGTTGCGGTCGCTCACCGCGCCGGAGAACGCGCCCTTGCGGTAGCCGAACAGCTCGCTCTCCATCAGCTCGGCGGGAATCGCCGCGCAATTGATCGCCACGAACGGCTGCGCGGCACGCGCGCTGGCACGGTGCAGCGCGCGCGCCGCCAGTTCCTTGCCAGTGCCGGTTTCGCCGGTGATCAGCACCGGCAGGTCGGACGCGGCGGCCAGGCCGATGCGCTTGTGCACGGTGCGCATCGCCGCGCTGTGGCCGAGCAGCGCGTCGTCTTCCTCGGCGGGCATGACCGGCTCGGCCTCCGGCATGGCGTCGCCGCGGCTGCGCAGGGCGCGCTCGACTACCTCGGCGATATCGGCGCGGCCCACCGGCTTGACCAGGTGATCGAAGGCGCCGAGCTTCATCGCCTCGATGGTGTTGCCGCTGGACGCATGCGCGGTGAGCATCACCAGCGGCACGCGCATGGCCTGTGCGTCGTCCTGGCGCGCGCGCATCAGTGCGATGCCGTCCATGCCGGGCATGCGGAAATCGACGAAGGCCAGGTCGAGCCCACCCTCGCCCAGGCGCGCCAGGCCCTCGCGCGGATCGGCCACGGCCACGACGTCGTGGCCGAACGAGCGCAAGGTGGCTTGCAGGGTGCTGAGGAAGGCCAGGTCGTCGTCGATGATCAGGATGCGCGCCATGGCAGCTCCAGACTGAACTCGGTGATGCCGTCGCGGTGCGCGTAGTGTGCCTCGCCGCCATGGGCGCGGGCGATCTCGCGCACCAGCGCCAGGCCCAGGCCGTTGCCGTCGCTGCGGCCGCTGGCGAACGGTTCGAACAGATGCGCGGCCACCGGCGCCGGCACCGGCTCGCCCTGGTTGCGCACGCGCAGGTGCAGCAAGTCGTTCTCGGCCTGCGCCGCCAGGATCACCTCAGTGCCGGGCGCGGCGTGCTGCAGCGCATTGCGCAGCAGGTTGTGCAGGGCGCGCGCAGCCTGCTGCGGATCCAGCATCCACTGCTCTGGCGTCGCTTGCAGGCGCAGCGCGATCGGCGGCGTCTGCCCGTCCCAGTCGGCCGGGTCCAGCAGCGCCTGCAGCCACGGTTGCAGCGCCACCGTCTGCCGGTGCAGGCGGATCGGCTGGACCATGCCGAGCAGGCTTTCCACCACCCCGTCCAGGCGCTGGATCTGCGCCAGCATCAGTTGCGCCTGGGCATCGTCGGCGCCGTCCGCGTGCGCGGCGATCTGGTTTTCCAGCGCCAGGCGCAGGGTCGCGATCGGGTTGCGGATTTCGTGCGCCACGGTCGCGGTCATGCGCCCCAGCGCGGCCAGGCGTTCGTGCCGCGACAGTTCCTCGCCGAGCCGGCGGGTCTCGGCCAGGGCCTGCGCGTTGCGCTGCGCGTAGTCGGTGACCGCGGCGCCGAGCCGATCCAGCTCCGGCGCGCCGGTCTTGGGGATCTGCGGCACCTCGGCCGGCGTCGCCAGGGCCTGCTGGATGCCCTGCAGGCGCTGGCTCCAGCGCCGCACCACCCAGCCCAGCGCCAGCGCCGACACCACCACCAGCGCCAGGATCAGCGCCATCCCCAGCGCCAGCGGCAGACTGGCGGCGGCGTCGCTGGAGGCGACCCGGGTCATGGCCCAGGCCGCAGCATTGCGGTCCAGCGGGCAGGCCGCGATCAGCAGGCTCTCGCGCTGCCCGTCGCGGCGATAGTCCACCGGGTGCTGCGCCTCTACCCCGCGCTGGGCGGTGGACACGATGACGTTGCGCTCGGCCGAGGGCACGTCGGTCTTGTGCTCGCTGCCGTCGTACGTCGGATAGGCATAGGCGACGAAGCCGCGCTGGCGGTCCCAGAAGCCGCCTTCCACGCCGGCGGCATCGGCCAGCACCAGCTGCGACACCACCGCCGCCAGGCCGGTGCCGTCGCTGCCGTGGGCGGCGGCGCTGGCGCCGTTGTAGCGCTGCACCATGCGCGTGCACACTTCCCGCAACCCGGTCTGCGCGCGTTCGCTGCGCACGCCCTCGCTGTGCCGGTACAGCCCGACCAGCACCACCGCCATGCCCACGCAGGCGGCGACGATGACGATCCAGATCAGCAGCAGTTGCCGCAGCAGCGAACGGGGCATGGACGTCCTTGGGCGCAACGGAAGAGGCGGAACGAACCGCGGCGATCGTAACCGCGCCGCGGTGCCTGCGGCGACTCAGCGCAGGTTGGTCTTGACCAGTTCCAGCACCTCGTCGCCGCGTCCGCTCATCACCGCGCGCAGCAGGTACAGGCCCATGCCCTTGGCCTGTTCCAGCTTGACCGCCGGCGGGATCGCCAGTTCCTGGCTGGCCACGCGCACGTCCACCAGCGCCGGGCCGGGATGCGCGAACGCCTCGCGCAGGGCCGGCTCCAGTTGCGCCGATTCGTCCACGCGCAGGCCCAGGATGCCCATGGCGTTGCTCATCGCGGCGAAGTCCGGATTGCTCAGGTCGGTGCCGGTGTCCAGATAGCCGGCCGACTTCATTTCCATCGCCACGAAGCCCAGCGAGCCGTTGTTGTAGACCACCACCTTCACCGGCAGGCCGAGCTGGGCCAGGGTGATGAAGTCGCCCATCAACATGGTGAAACCGCCATCGCCGGACAGCGAGATCACCTGCCGGCGCGGGAACTGCGCCTGCGCGCCCAACGCCTGCGGCATCGCATTGGCCATCGAGCCGTGGTTGAACGAGCCGAGCAGGCGGCGCTGGCCGTTCATGGTCAGATAGCGCGCCGCCCACACCGTCGGCGTGCCGACGTCGCAGGTGAAGATCGCATCGGCGTCGGCCAGCGCATCGACCATGCGCGTGACGAACTGCGGATGCAACGGCTCGCCAGGGGCCGAGGCCACGGCCAGGTCGTCCAGGCCCTCGCGCGCCTTGCGGTAGTGAGCCAGCGACTTCTCCAGGAAGCCGCGGTCCTCGCGACGCTGCAGGCGCGGCAGCAGCGCGGCGATGGTCTCGCGCACGTCGGCGGCGATGCCCAGTTGCAGCGGCGTGCGCCGCCCCAGCGCGGCCGGGTCGTTGTCGACCTGCACGATGGTGGCGTCCTTGGGATAGAACTGCCGGTACGGGAAATCGGTGCCGAGCATCAGCAGCGTGTCGCAGTTGAGCATGGCCTGGTAGCCGGAACTGAAGCCGATCAGGCCGGTCATGCCGACGTCGAACGGGTTGTCCCATTCCACATGTTCCTTGCCGCGCAGCGCATGCACGATCGGCGCGCCGAGCGCGTCGGCCAGCGCCACCACCTCGTCGTGCGCGCCGGCACAGCCGCTGCCGCACAGCAAGGTGGTGGCCTTGCTCGCCTGCAGCAGATCGGCCAGCTTCGCCACGTCGGCGTCGGCCGGCAGGATGCGCGGGGTGGCCAGCGCCGGCCACGTCGTCGGCGTGCCCTTGGGCATTTCCTGCAGGGCGACGTCGCCGGGAATCACCACCACCGCCACGCCGCGGCGCAGGATCGCCGTGCGCATCGCCCGCTGCAGCACTTCCGGCATCTGCGCTGGGTTGGTCACCAGTTCGACATAGTGGCTGCACTCGCGAAACAGTTCCTGCGGGTGGGTTTCCTGGAAATAGCTCAGGCCGATCTCCGAGGACGGAATGTGCGCGGCGATCGCCAACACCGGCTGGTGGCTGCGGTGGCAATCGAACAGGCCGTTGATCAGATGCAGGTTGCCCGGCCCGCAACTGCCGGCGCACACCGCCAGCTTGCCGCTGACCGCGGCTTCGGCGCCGGCGGCGAAGGCGGCCACTTCCTCGTGGCGCACGTGCATCCACTCGATGCTGTCCATCTGCCGCAGCGCGTCGGTCAAGCCGTTGAGGCTGTCGCCGGTCACGCCCCAGATCCGCTCCACGCCCGCGCTGTGCAGGGTTTCGGCGAGCAGGCGAGCCATGGTCTGCTTGGACATACGTGCTGATCTCCGGGTGGGGAGCGGCATGGTCGCATCGTGCGCGTTACCGACGCGTGGCGCAGCAGATGCACGCCCGTACCTGCCGCCCCCATGTTCAGCGCACGGTGCGGCTAGTCTTCGCCGCGTGCAGCGGCAGCATCGTGCGCCGCATCGCCATCGTCCTCGTGATAGCGGCCGGGCGTGGCGGCCTTGCCGTGTGCGCCGCCGGCATGCTCGCCGGTGGCGCCGTAGGTGCCGGCCTGGCCGAGGTTGGGCTGGCTGCGCCCGCTGCGGTCATCGCCGTGGTCCTGCGGTGTCCGTGCGTGCGGCGACGGCATGGGCTGCGACGGCACGCCGCTGTCGGACGACATATCGCCTTGCGTGCCGCGGTAGGCAGCCTGGCGGACATCGTGCGTGCCGGTGGGAGGTGAAGTGCGCTGCGCCAAGACGATCTCCTGCAGAAGCCTGGAAACGCGTCACGCTAGGCCGGCAGGTGTTAGCCAACCCGCAAGGCGCCATGAAGAGCACGCCAGCAAGCACTGCGCTGCGAATCCGCACCACCACGCCGCACGCACGCGACCTGCACGCCTGCGCCACCCGCGCTGGCCGACGCTGGCCGTTCCTTCCGCATTGGAGCCCTGCGATGTCCGGTCTACTCTGGAAACTTGCGCTGGCCGGCACGGCTTACGCCGCCATCCGCGCCTATCGCCGCAACACCCACACCACCATGGCCGACGCGGCCTCGTCCATGCCACCAGCCGAACTGGATGACGGCCGGGCCACGCCGCCGCATGGCGACACCCTGCAGGGCGCCGAGCGCGCCTCGACGACTGCGACCACAGACGATCCTGACGGCGCCGTGCCGGCCTGATCCCTGCAACGCGCAGCGGCGTGTCGCGCGCTCGCCGCCGACACGCTGCTGCGCGTTGCAGGGGTGTGGGCGTCAGCTCAACCTTTGGGGCGATCGTGGGTTTCGCGGCCATCGCCGTGGCGCGCATTGCGCGCACGCAGTTCCTCGCTGGCCTTGCGCGCCAGTTCCTCGTATTGCTTGCGGATCTCTTCCAGCCGCTTCTCGTCCAGCTCTTCCAGATCCAGCAGCTCGTTGTTGGCCTTGGCGCTGACCCGGATCAGCTCGTCGAGCTTGATCTGCATCGCCGCGGTGTCGGCGTTCTGGGTGTGCTGGATCAGGAACACCATCAGGAAAGTGATGATGGTGGTGCCGGTGTTGATGACCAGTTGCCAGGTGTCGTTGAAGCCGAACACCGGGCCGCTGAGGCCCCACACCAGCACGATGCATAGCGCGATGCAGAAGGTCCAGGGCGTGCCGGCGGCATACGACGCCTTCTTGGCGACGACGTTGAACAGCTTGGCAGGTTTCATCGCAGGCCCTCGCTCGACGGAAGACGCCTGCACCGCCGCCGGCGTCTGCAGGCGGCTAAGGATGATCGACAGCCTCCCGTGAGCGAGGCGTGCATATCGCGCCAGCGCCGGGCCAATGAAAAAGGCGGGGTCGCCCCCGCCTTTTGCTTGACCTGTGCGCGAGGCTCAGCCGGCCTGCTGCGTCGCCGGCTGCAGCGCCCGCACCGGGCGCGGCCGGCTCGGGAAGGCGTGGCGCAGGATCCGCCACACCACCTGGCCGAACTGCCTGGGCAGCGAGCCGGTGTTGTAGTGCTGGCCGTAGCGCGCGCAGATCTCGCGCACCTGCACCGCCAGCGCCGCATAGCGGTTGGCCGGCACGTCCGGGAAGAAATGGTGCTCGATCTGGTGGCTGAGGTTGCCCGACAGCACGTTCAGCAGCTTGCCGCCGGCCAGGTTGGACGAACCACGCAGTTGCCGCAGGTACCAATGGCCGCGCGACTCGTTCTTGATCGACTCCTTGGGGAAGGTCTCGGCATCGGCGGTGAAGTGGCCGCAGAAGATGATCACGAAGGTCCAGATGCTGCGCAGCACGTTGGCAACCAGGTTGCCCAGCAGCACCGGCAGGAAGAACGGGCCAGCCAGCGCCGGAAACAGGATGTAGTCCTTGAAGATCTGCCGGCCCATCTTGCGCCCGACCGGCAGGAAGGTCCGCTTCAATTCGCCGCGCTTCATCTTGCCGGCCAGCCAGCGGCCCAGGCGCAGGTCCTGAATCGCCACGCCCCATTCGAACAGCAGCGCGAACACCACCGCGATGAACGGCTGCGCCAGGTAGAACGGGCGCCAGCGCTGCTCGGGAAAGATGCGCAGCAGGCCATAGCCGATGTCGTCGTCCATGCCGCGCACGTTGGTGTAGGTGTGGTGCTTGAAGTTGTGCGTCTTGCGCCAGTTGTCGCCGGTGGCGACGATGTCCCACTCGTAGGTGTTGCCGTTCAGGTGCGCATCGCCCATCCAGTCGTACTGGCCATGCATCACGTTGTGGCCCAGCTCCATGTTCTCCAGGATCTTGGACAGGGTCAGCAGCAGCACGCCGGCGATCCACGCCGGCACCAGCACGCTGTGCACGAAGGCACCGAGGAACAGCAACCCACGGCCGGCCACGCCGGTGTAGCGCACCGCGGCGACGATGCGGCGGATGTAGCGCGCGTCGCGCGCGCCCAGGTCGGCCAGGGTGCGCATGCGCAGCGCATCCAGTTCGTCGCCGAAGGTCTGCAGTTCGGCCGGGGTGAGTGCGCGGTTGCGGGGAGCCGCCATGGGGAAGTCCTTCAGAGGTCCAGGGTCAGGTCGCTGCTGGCGCTGTTGACGCACAGCTTCAGCGAACCGGGTTCGGCGGCGTGGGCGCCGCTGAGCAGATCACGGGTGATGCCGGCCTGCTTGCCGCAGGCGCAGCTGTTGCAGATGCCCATGCGGCAGCCGTGCTTGGGCCGCAGGCCTTCGGCTTCCAGCGCGGTGAGCAGCGACTGGCCGCGCGGCAGCTGCAGCACGCGGCCGCTGCGCGCCAGGGTCACCGCCACGGTGCCCTGTTCGACATCGGCCGGGGCCGGTGGCGGGCTGAACGCTTCGGCCTGGAAGCGGGCCACGCGGTGCTGCAGGCGCGCGCGCGCCGCCTGCACGAAGCCGCCCGGGCCGCAGGCCAGCACCTGCGCCTGCCCCAGGTCGCCCAGGGTATCCAGCGGCAGCGTGTCCACGCGCGGCGCCGGCGTTTCGCCCTCGCCGGTGATGGCCAGGTGCAGGCGGAAACGCGGATGCGTCGCGGCCAGCGCCTGCAGTTCGTCGCGGAAGCAGACCTGGTCGTGGCGCCGCGCCCAGTACAGCAGGTCGACGTCGGCCGGCATGCCGGCATCGGCCAGTTGCCGCAGCAGCGCACGCATCGGGGTGATGCCGCTGCCGGCGGCCAGCAGCAGCCAGCGGCCGTGCGGCGCGGTCGGCAGCACCATCTCGCCATAGGCCTGGCCGAGTTCGAACACCTCGCCGATGCGCGCCGCGCCGGCCAGGTACTGGCTGACCCGGCCGCCGTCGACGGTCTTGACCGTGATCGCCAGGCGCCCGCCCGGCAACGGCGTGGGACTGTAGCTGCGCAGCAACCGGCGGCCGTCGATTTCCACGCCCAGCTCCACGTGCTGGCCGGCACGCAGGCCGCGCCAGTGGCGGTTGGGCTGCAGCACCAGGGTCACCGCGTCGCTGCTGGCGGCCTCGCGCTGCACCAGCCGGGCGCGCGGGCGCTGCCAGGTCCACAGCGGATGCAGGCGGGTGGACCAGAAATCGAACACGTCCGGCTTGACCCAGGCGCGCAGGGCGCGGGCGGCGGGGCGGAGCTTGGCGGGACGTCGGGCAGCATTCATGGGGTCCACTATACAGATGAAGATACAGATGTCTATACAGTTGTGCATTCAGCAATGGCGTTATCATCCCCCATTGCCTGGCCCGGTCTGCCCATGACGACGCTCTCCCCTCCCCCGTCCGCGGACACGCCGAACGCCCGCAAGGGCGCGATCTCGCGCGAGGACCTGCTGGCCGCGGCGCTGAAGCTGATCGGGCCGCACCGCAGCGTGTCCACGCTGAGCCTGCGCGAGGTGACCCGCGAGGCCGGCATCGCCCCCAACAGCTTCTACCGCCAGTTCCGCGACATGGACGAGCTGGCGGTGGCGCTGATCGACCTGGCCGGCAGCTCGCTGCGCACCATCATCGGCCAGGCGCGGCAGCGTGCCGCCGGCAATCGCCGCAGCATCATCCTCAGTTCCGTGGAGACTTTCATGGAACAGTTGCGCGCCGACGACAAGCTGCTGCACGTCCTGTTACGCGAGGGCACGGTCGGCTCGGACGCGTTCAAGCATGCGGTGGACCGCGAGCTGAACTATTTCGAGGACGAACTGCGGGTGGACCTGATCCGCCTGGCCGCGCTGGAAGGCGCGCCGCTGCACGAACCAGCGCTGGTCTCCAAGGCGATCACCCGGCTGGTGTTCGCGATGGGCGCCACCGCGATGGACCTGCCGCCGGAGAAGGATCCGGAACTGATCCGGCAGATCACCGCGATGCTGCGCATGATCATCGTCGGCGCGCGCACGCTCGCCGCCGGCTGAGTTCGCGGCGCCGCGGCGTCGCTCCCGCAGACAGTGACCGGCACGGGCGCTTGCCCGCATCGTGACATGCCGCCGACATGGCCTTGGCCCCGGCTTTACCTGCGCCTGCCCACCCTCGTTGGACACTCCCCCAACAAGGCATGCACATGGCCGTTCCAAACTATCCGTCGCCGCCGTTCAAGGCGCAGCAGCAATCCTTTCCCGGCAAGACCCAGGCCATGGATCCGAAACCGGATCATGGCGAAGACAGCTATGTCGGCCACGGCCTGCTGCAGGGCAAGCGCACGCTGATCACCGGCGGCGACAGCGGCATCGGCGCCGCGGTGGCGATCGCCTATGCGCGCGAGGGCGCCGACGTCGCCATCGCCTATCTGCCCGATGAGCAGGACGACGCCGAACGCATTGCCAAGCTGGTGGAGGATGCCGGCGTGCGCGTGCTGCTGCATCCCTGCGACATCAGCGACCGCGCGCAGGCCGAGACGTTGATCAAGACCGTGGCCGACGCCTTCGGCGGCCTCGACGTGCTGGTCAACAACGCGGCCTACCAGCGCTATTTCCATAGCTTCGACGAGATCACCCTCGACGAGTGGGAAAAGACCTTCGCCACCAACGTGCATGCGCCGTTCCATCTGGTGCGGCTGGCGCTGCCGCACATGCCCGAGGGCGGGTCGATCATCAACACCGCCTCGGTGAACTCGAAGAAGCCCACGCCCAACATCCTGCCGTACTCGGCCACCAAGGGCGCGCTGGCCAACCTGACCATCGGCCTGGCCGGCCTGCTCGCCGAGAAGAAGATCCGCGTCAACGCGGTGCTGCCGGGCCCGATCTGGACTCCGTTCATTCCCACCGGCATGGATGAGGAATCGGTGCGCACCTTCGGCGAGCAGACGCCGTTCGGCCGTCCTGGCCAGCCGGCGGAACTGGCCTCGGCCTATGTGCTGTTGGCTGCGGATACCTCGAGCTATACGTCGGGCACGTTGCTGACCATCTCGGGTGGCGCGGTGACGCTGTAAGGCCGGGAATCGTAAGGGGGGAATCGGGAATGGGAAAAGCGCTGCGGGCTTGCGGCGCTGTAGGTGCGGCTCTGGCCGCGAGAGGCTTTCTCCTGATGTTGTCGCTGTGATGCTCACGCAAGCACACGCATCGCCTGCTGCTGTCTCGTTAGCAGGCCACAGATCCAGCGTACTCCCCTCTTCAGGAGCGGCTTCAGCCGCGACAGGCCTTCATGGGAATACCTGTCGCGGCTAAAGCCGCTCCTTGTATCTGGACATGTCGCCCCTAAACAGGCGTCATGTCTTCCGACTGATCATCGGAGGAGGTGCGGGAGGTCCAGTCGCTCCTAAAGCTTCGAGCTTGCATCGTAGATCGGCTCCGCCCTCCACATGCTGGCCCTTGTGTGTCCGAACGGTATCCAGAGTCCGCCCGCGGGCGTGAACTCGCATCGACAAGGCAGGACCGGGCCCAGCGCCGATCATGACCCTGACACGATGGAGGAATCGCCTATGTCTGCCGTCATCGGCATCGACGTCGCCAAACGCAGTTTCGATGTGGCCATCGAGCTGACCAATGGCAAGCACCGTACCAAGGCCAAGTTGTCCAACGATGCCAAGGGCTTCCAG
>NZ_NSGT01000061.1:0-722 GCF_009192905.1 Xanthomonas sp. LMG 12459 | reverse complement strand
GCCGCGCCACAGGCCGACCGGTAACGCCGCTGTCGGTGGAGAAGCCTCTCCTTGTATCTGGACATGTCGCCCCTAAACAGGCGTCATGTCTTCCGACTGATCATCGGAGGAGGTGTGGGAGGTCCAGTCGCTCCTAAAGCTTCGAGCTTGCATCGTAGATCGGCTCCGCCCTCCACATGCTGGCCCTTGTGTGTCCGAACGGTATCCAGAGTCCGCCCCCGGGCGTGAACTCGCATCGACAAGGCAGGACCGGGCCCAGCGCCGATCATGACCCTGACACGATGGAGGAATCGCCTATGTCTCCCGTCATCGGCATCGACGTTGCCAAACGCAGTTTCGATGTGGCCATCGATCTGACCAATGGCAAGCACCGTACCAAGGCCAAGTTGTCCAACGATGCCAAGGGCTTCCAGGCCCTGCAGGCATGGCTGCAGACGCATGCCCAGCCCGATAGCTGGATCGCCATGGAGGCCACCGGCACCTACCACCAGGCGCTGGCCGAGTTCCTCCACGCACGCGGCTATCGGGTGTGCGTGCTCAACCCGGCGCAGACGGCCGCGTACGCACGCAGCCAACTCAGCCGGGTCAAGACCGATCGCAGCGATGCCAAGCTGATCGCCAGTTATGCCCTGCGTCACCGCGAGCAGTTACGCCGTTGGTCCCCTGATCCGCCGTCGCTCCAGCAGCTCAAAGCGCTGGTGCGCCGGCGCCCGGCTCTGCAA
>NZ_NSGT01000060.1:0-24270 GCF_009192905.1 Xanthomonas sp. LMG 12459 | reverse complement strand
TGGGCGCCACGCGTGTGGAGGGGCCCTGCTCCTGGCGGTAGTCAAAGGTGTCAACCAGGTTCGTGGCGTGGCGCAGCGCCTGGGTCACCCCGGGCGGCGACATCACACCCTTGTCGCCTGAGATCTTGCCCAGCACCACTCCGAGCGCTCGGGCCAGGGCACCGTTGCGGTCGGCCTCGCTCTGGCTGTTGACCGGCACCTCGGCATCGTAGGGGCCGGTGGCGCCGGCCACGTCGCCCTCGGTGCGCAGCTCGGCCTGGGCCAGGGCGGTCGCGGCGGGGTCGGCGGAAAGGCGGCGATTTTAACAGGCCGCATTGGCGCTAGGCCCGCATTCGGGCAACAATTCGCCCCGGATACGCCGAGTACTGGACCCTTCATGCGCCGCAGCCTTGCCTTCCTCCTGTCTTTCGCGCTGTGCCTGCCCGCCGCGACCGCCCTGGCCCAGGCCGAGCTGCGCACCGAGGGCGACGTGGCCGGCGCCACCGGCCCCTACGATGCCGAGGTGCCGGTCAACAGCCAGAGCGAGGCCGACCGCAACGGTGCCCTGTCCCGCGCGCTCGGCGTGGTGCTGGGCAAGATCTCCGGCGACAAGGGTGTGATGTCGCGGCCCGGGGTGACCCAGGCGCTGCGCAACGCCAAGAACCTGGTCGACACCTTCGACTACCGCCAGGACCAGGGCACCTCGCCAAGCGGCGCGCCCACCTTCCGCACCATCCTGGTGGCGCGCTTCCGCCCGCAGGACGTGGACGGCCTGGCCGCGGCCCTGGGCCTGCCGGTGTGGCCGCAGCCGCGGCCCAAGCCGGTGGTGTGGCTGGCCATCGACGACGGCAGCGGCCCGCGCCTGGTCGGCGTGCAGCAGTCCAACGCCGCGCGCAGCCTGCTCGACCGTGCGATCGAGCGTGGCTTCCGCCTCGGCCTGCCGACCGGCAACGCCGCCGAGCAGGCCCTGGCCGGCGCGATCTGGCGCCAGGACACCGCGGCGGTGGCCAGCGCCTCGTCGCGCTACAGCCCGCCGATGCAACTGATCGGCAAGCTGTACCGCGGCAAGGCCGGCGGCTGGACCGCGGACTGGACCTTCGTCGATAGCGGCAAGGTGCTGTCGACCTGGTCGTCCAGCGACGCCGACGCGCGCCGCGCCATGGCCAGCGGAGCCGACGGCGCCGCCGATGCCCTGGTCAAGCGCTACGCCAAGGCGGTCAGCGCCGGCCCGGCCGGGATCTACCGGGTAGTGATCACCGGCATCCGCAGCGCCGACGACTACCTGCGCGCCTCCGCCGCGCTGCAGAACGCCTCGGTGGTGCGGCGCATCGTGCCGGTCCGCGCCGATGGCGACCGCCTGGAGCTGGACCTGGACCTGCTCAGCGGCGTGTCCGGTCTGAACCGCATGCTCGGCCCGGACGCCGCGCTGCAGCCGGTGGTCGCGCCGGTCGAGGGTCCGGTGATCCTCAACAGCGAGCCGACGGAGTACCGCCTGAAATGACGCTGTCGCCCGAAGCCGAGATCGCGCTGTTCCTGCGCCGCCTGAAATGGACGGCGGTGATCGTCGGCGTGCTGTGGGTGGTGTGGCTGCTGGCGCCGATCCTGACCCCGTTCGTGCTGGCACTGCTGCTCGGCTGGCTCGGCGACCCGCTGGTGGACCGCCTGGAGCGCGCCGGGCGCTCGCGCAACATGGCGGTGACCCTGGTGTTCGTGCTGATGGTGCTGCTGCTGGTGCTGGCGCTGGTGATCCTGGTGCCGATGCTGGAGCGGCAGATCGTCACCTTCATCGACGTGCTGCCGCAGGCGCGCGACTGGTTCATCGGCACCGCGATCCCGTGGGCCGAGCAGAAGACCGGGCTGGAGCTGATGGGCTGGCTGGATCCGGAGCGGCTGATCGACTGGATCCGCGGGCACTGGCAGCAGGCCGGCGGCGTCGCCGCGACCTTCTTCGGCTACCTGTCGCGCTCGGGCTTCGCGATGGTGACCTGGGTGGTCAACCTGGTGCTGCTGCCGATCCTGACCTTCTACTTTCTGCGCGACTGGGACCTGCTGGTCGCGCGCGTGGCCGCCACCATCCCGCGCAACCACGTCGGCACCATCACCCGCCTGGCGCAACAGTCCAACGAGGTGCTGGGCGCGTTCATCCGCGGCCAGTTCCTGGTGATGCTGGCGCTGGGCGTGATCTACGCCGGCGGCCTGACCCTGGTTGGCCTCAAGCTCGGCCTGTTGATCGGCATCGTCGCCGGTCTGATCAGCTTCATCCCGTACCTGGGCGCGACCACCGGCATCCTGCTGGCGGTGCTGGCCGCACTGGTGCAGGCCAAGGGCTTCGACCTGCAGTTGCTGATCCTGGTCGGCGTGGTGTTCACCGTCGGCCAGTTGCTGGAGAGCTACGTGCTGACCCCGCGCATCGTCGGCGACAAGATCGGCCTGCATCCGGTGGCGGTGATCTTCGCGGTGATGGCCGGCGGCCAGCTGTTCGGTTTCCTCGGCATGCTGCTGGCGCTGCCGGTGGCGGCGGTGGCCAACGTGCTGCTGCACTACCTGCACGAGCAGTACCGGCAGAGCGACCTGTACGCGGGCGAGAAGTCGGCGATCCTGCTGGATACGGTCACCGAGCGCACCACCATCATCGAACTGCCGCCGCGCAGCCCCGACCAGCCGTGAGCGTGCCGCAACTGCCGTTGGCCCTGCGCTATCCGCCGGAGCAACGCCTGGACCGCTATCTGGGCGCGCCGGACGGACTGCTGGCGCAGCTGCAGGCGGTCGCCGACGGCGCCGCCGACGACTGGGTGTACCTGTCCGGCCCCGCCGGCACCGGCAAGACCCACCTGGCCCTGGCGCTGTGCGCGGCCACCGAGCAGGCGGGGCGCAGCGCTGCCTACCTGCCGCTGCAGGCCGCCGCCGGCCGTCTGCGCGATGCGTTGGAAGCATTGGAGGGCCGCGATCTGGTCGCCCTCGACGGCCTGGAAGCGATCGCCGGGCAGCGCGAGGACGAAGTGGCGCTGTTCGATTTCCACAACCGTGCGCGCAGCGCCGGGGTGACCCTGCTGTACACCGCGCAGGCCATGCCCGACGGCCTGGCGCTCAGCCTGCCGGACCTGCGCTCGCGGCTGTCGCAATGTACCCGCATCGCCCTGGCGCCGCTGGACGACGCCGGCCGCGCCGCGGTGCTGCGCGAACGCGCCCAGCGCCGCGGCCTGGTGCTGGAAGACGCGGCGATCGACTGGCTGCTGACCCACGCCGGACGCGACCTGGCCGGCCTGATCGGCCTGCTGGAGCGCCTGGACCGCGAATCGCTGGCGGCGCAGCGGCGGGTGACGGTGCCGTTTTTGCGTAGGGTGGGAATCGGGAATGGGGAATCGGGAATGGGGAAAAGCTGAAGCGCGAGAACTGAAGCAGTACGTAGAAGCCAGAAGAACAAAAAGTAGCGCGCAATCGATGCACTGGTTGCCGCTGCAGACAAAGATGGTTGCGGGGGCAGGATTTGAACCTACGACCTATGATGGGCGACGACGTATGCCGTGGTTGAGTCTGCCGAAGCTCCCGGGAAATCAGCTTTTCCCGATTCCCGATTCCCGTTTCCCCATTCCCAGCCCCTCATCCAACTCCGCCAGCCGCTGCGGCGTCCCCACGTCGGTCCAGCGGCCAGGGTGGTGCAGGCCGTGCAGCTGGCCTCGTTCGGCCTGCGCACGCAGCAGCGGCACCACCGAGAAGCGGGGCGGCACGCCCGGCGCGGTCGGCGCCGGGGCGGCGATGGTCTGCCAGTCGCGCAGCAGGGCGGGGCGGTACATGCCGATGCCGGCGTAGGTCAGCAACCGGTCGCCGGCGTTGTGCACGCGCCCGTCGTCCTGCAGGGCGAAATCGCCGTGCGCCGCATAGGCCGGCGGATCCACCAGCACCAGCTGCGCCAGGCCCGGTGGCTCGGGCGCCAGCCGGGCGAAATCGAAGTCGGTCCAGATGTCGCCGTTGACCAGCAGGAACGGCGCCTCGCCGAGCAGCGGCAGCGCGTGCAGCATGCCGCCGCCGGTTTCCAGCGGCGTGGCGCCTTCGTAGGAATAGGCGATGCGCAGTCCGAACGCGCTGCCGTCGCCGAGCGTCTGCGGGAACTGTTCGGCCAGCCAGGACGTGTTGATCACCACCTCGCGCACGCCCAGCGCGGCGAGCTTGCGCAGGTGCCAGACGATCAGCGGCGTGCCGCCCACCGCCAGCAGCGGCTTGGGCGTGTGTGCGGTCAACGGACGCATGCGCTCGCCGAGGCCGGCGGCGAATATCAGCGCCTTCATGCGCCGGCCGCCGCGCGCTGCGCCAGGGCCGGCTTGATCCGCGTCTGCAGCAGCTGCGCCAGCGGCTGCAGGGTCGGGTGCCGCGGCAATGCTTCGTCGAGGTAGGCGATGAAGCGCGGCACGTTGTCCAGGTACCAGGCCTTGCCGTCGCGGTAGTTCAGCCGCGCGAAGATGCCCAGGTTCTTCAGGTGGCGCTGCACGCCCATCCACTCGGCGTCGCGCAGGAATTGCGCCAGCGGCGGCACCGGAATCCCGGCCTGCAGCGCACGCGCGTGATAGCTGGCGAGCCAGGCGTCGACCTGCGCCAAAGGCCAGCTGACCGTGGTGTCCTTGAACAGGCTGACCGGGTCGTAGGCGACGGGGCCGATCACGCAATCCTGGAAATCCAGCACCGCCGGGCCGTCGGCCGCCGGCATCAGGTTGCGCGGCATGAAGTCGCGATGCACCAGTACCTGCGGCTGGGTCAGCGCGTTGTCCATGAGCTGGCGCTGCACGCCGTGCAGGGCCGCGCGTTCGTCGGCATCCAGGGTGATGCCAAGGTGGCGCTGCAGAAACCACTCCTCGAACAGGCCCGCGTCGCGTTGCAGCAGCGCCTCGCCGAACACGCCCATGCCCGGCGGCGGCGCGATCGCCTGCAGCCGCAGCAACTGGCCGAGCGCGGCGTCGAAGTGCGCGTCCGCCGTGTTCGTGTCCAGGCTCTGCGCCAGGGTCGGTTGGCCCAGGTCTTCCAGCAGCAGGAAGCCGGCCTCCGCGTCCTGCGCCAGGATTTCCGGGACCCGCACGCCGCCGCCGCGCAGCAGCGCGTGCATGCGCAGCCACGGCCGCACGTCTTCCAGGTCCGGCGGCGAATCCATCACGATGCGACTGACGCCCGGGCCATGGCTGCGCCAGTAGCTGCGCTGGCCGGCGTCCACCGAGGCGCGCTGCAGCGTCGCCTGTGCGTCGTCCAGGGCCGTGCGCGCCCAGGCCAGGCGTTGCGCGGCGCGTGCCGCAAGGACATCGGGAACCATCGGGCTGGCGCTCATCGGCAGGCTGCGGCGGAAACGAGCCGCACAGCGTAAACGGGCGCCGCCGCCGTGGCGAGCGGCGCGCCGTGCCTCAGCGCTTGCTGGAGAACAGCCGCAACAAGGCGAGCAGGGCGATGGCGCCGAGCAGCGCACCGAGGAAGCCGGCCGGCTCGCCACGGCTGTACCAGCCCATGTAGTGGCCGAACCAGCCGGCCAGCAGCGCGCCGGCGATACCCAGCAACACGGTGAACAGACAGCCGGAGCGTCCGCTGCTGGGGCCGAGGAAACGCGCCAGCAGGCCGACCACGAAGCCCACCAGAATGATGTAGAGCCAGCTGTCGCTGCCGAACAGAGTGTGCATGGGAAGCGTTCCGGACGCGGAGGGGGATCAGCGTCGGATCGTGCCAGATCGACTGTGATGGCGTCGATGCTTGCGTGCGCCGCGCAGTCGGCACGCCCATGGAAGGCGGCCGCCCGCGCTGCGCGGATGACACCATCGGAAAGGCGCCGCGTCGGAGCCGACGCCTCTCCCACCGCAAGCAGGGGACGGATCAGTCACTCAGGAAACCGGCTTCGCCAATCCCGAATCCCGAATCCCGACATCCCGGCCCCATCAACAGCACCCATGCCCGCCATGCTGCTCGCCGCCGGCCACCGCCGCGCTGCCGGTGGTCTCGCCGCGCAGGCTGGCGGCATGGTGGGCGGCGATCACCCGCGACACGCAGGCGGTGACCCGCTTGCCCATCGGGATGTGCAGGAACTCGTTGGGGCCGTGCGCGTTGGAATGCGGGCCGAGCACGCCGGTGATCATGAACTGCGCACCGGGGAACTTCTCGCCGAGCATGCCCATGAACGGGATCGAGCCGCCTTCGCCCATGTACATCGCCGGCTTGCCGAACGCCGCCTGCGAGGCCGCTTCGATCGCATCCGTCAGCCACGGCGACTGCGCCGGTGCGTTCCAGCCGGAGGAGGACTTCTCCAGCGCCAGCGACACCTCGGCGCCGTACGGCGGATCGCGCAGCAACACGTCCTTGAGCAGTTCGCCGGCGTGCTTGCCGTCCAGCGTCGGCGGCAGGCGCAGCGACAGCTTCACCGCGGTCTCGGGGCGCAGCACATTGCCGGCCGAGGCCAGCGGCGGCAGGCCGTCGGCGCCGGTCACCGACAGCGCCGGGCGCCAGGTGCGGTTGAGCACCAGCTCGGACAGGTCCTCGTGCATCGGCCGCATGCCGGGCAGGAACGGGAACTTGCTGTAGACCTCGTCGCCAAGCACCTCGGCGACCTTGCGTGCCTGCGCCAGCCGCTCCTCGGGGATGTCGGCGTACAGGCCCTCGACCTTGATCTTGCCGGTGGCTTCGTCCTCCAGCCGCGACAGCAGGTCGCGCAGCACGCGGAAGCTCGACGGCACCACGCCGGAGGCGTCGCCCGAATGCACGCCTTCGCTGAGCACCTTGACGCTGAAGTTGCCGCCGGCGAGGCCGCGCAGCGAGGTCGTGCACCACAGTTGTTCGTAGTTGCCGCAGCCCGAATCCAGGCACACCACCAGCGACGGCTTGCCGATCCGTGCCGCCAGATGGTCCACGTAGGCGGGCAGGTCGTAGCTGCCCGATTCCTCGCAGGCCTCGATCAGCACCACGCAGCGCGCGTGCGGGATGCCCTGGTCCTGCAGCGCCTGGATCGCCGCCAGCGAACCGAACAGGGCATAGCCGTCGTCGGCGCCGCCGCGGCCGTACAGACGGTCGCCCTTGAGCACCGGCGTCCATGGGCCCAGGTCGGCGTCCCAGCCGGTCATTTCCGGCTGCTTGTCCAGGTGCCCGTACAGCAGCACGGTGTCCTCGCCGGTGGCGTCGCTGCTGGCCGGCACCTCCAGGTAGATCAACGGGGTGCGGCCTTCCAGTTGCACCACCTCCACCTGCAGGCCGGGGATCGCCTGCGCGCGCGCCCAGCGCTCCATCAGCGCCACCGCATCGGCCATGTAGCCATGCGCGACCCAATCGGCGTCGAACATCGGCGATTTGTTGGGGATGCGGATGTAATCGACCAGTTGCGGGACGATGTCGTCATCCCACTTTTCGCTCAGGAAACGGTCGATCTTGGCACTGTCCATGAAAAGCTCCGAAGTGATTGCACACGTGTGCAGCCATTCTACGCCCCGGTGCCCGTGTAGGGTTTTTCCTACACGGCGACGCGCCGTTTACCTGCTGTTTGTGACGCGTTCCGACGATAGGCTGTACCCATGTGGCGAGCGATGCTGACAACGCCGGCAGGAAAGGCCGGCGAAGTCCCCATCCAAGTCACAAGGAGCGTTGCCATGCAGTCTTTTATCGTGGTCCTGAAGTCGCTGGTCGTTGCCCTGATGCTGTCCGGTTCCGCGCTCGCCGCGGACAAGGTCAACATCAACTCCGCTGGAGCGGAGGAAATCGACCAGGTGTTGGTGAACGTGGGGGCCTCCAAGGCCCAGGCGATCGTCGACTACCGGCAGGCGCACGGACCTTTCAAGAGCGCCGAGGAACTGGCACTGGTGAAAGGCATCGGACTCAAGACGGTCGAGCGGAACCGCGACCGGATCGATGTGGGCGCCACGAAGGCACCCGCACCGACAGCCGCCAAGCAGGCAGCTGCCAAGCCGGTGGAAAGGCGTTAAAGGGATTTGCAACGAAAGGATAGGGCCGGCGCTGGACGCGCGGCCGCAGCCTCACTGAGCAGGATGCGAAGGGGGAAGGCAGGAAGCCGACAGGGAGGTACATCGTCGCCCGGCGTTGCACAGTGACGTGCAGCCGGGCGATGTTTTTTTGGGCGCCATGGCGCCTCTTGCGTCGCCTATTCGGGCTGGCCAAGGACAGGCCGCTTGCCCTGATCGTGCAGAATGCGCGCATGGACTGGTGCACGCTGCCCGCGCGGGTGATCCCCGCCAATGAGTATCGCCGCGAACGCTGGCGCAACGGCCTGGGCTGGACCCGGGAGATCCTGCGTCTGCCGGCGGTCGGCGACGACTGGCTGCTGCGCCTGTCCATCGCCGAGATCGAGCAGGATGCCGCCTTTTCGCCTTTCCCCGGGATCGACCGCGAACTGGTCCTGCTGCGTGGCAACGGCGTGCGCCTGCGTTTCGACGACGGCGAGGAACAGGTGCTGCAGGATCCTTGCGCGCGCCTGCGCTTCGCCGGCGAGCGGCCGCTGCGCGGCGAGTTGCTGGACGGGCCGACCCACGATTTCAACCTCATGTGGCGACGCGACCGGCTGCGCACGCAACTGCTGCACCGGCCGCTGGTTGGGCCGATGCTGTTCTTCGCCGAGCCCGGTGTCGCCTGGGCCGTTCATCTTCTGGCAGGGCAAGCGCAGTTCGATGCGGCCAGCGGACTGCCGCCATTGGCGGCCGGCGACAGTGCCTGGTTGGCCGCCGATGCCAGGCGCCGCTTTGCTTTGAGCGGGGGCGGGGAGGTGTTGGCGATGCGCATCGAGGCCCTGCCGACGAAGGCGGACTGAGCCCGCTCCACCACGCGCGCGGCTCTTGCAGCGTCGACGCCGACCGCGTCCAATGCGCGAACGCGGCCATCCGGGCCGTACAGCGGAAGCCGACAGGTGCTCTCGGACAACAGGTGGTTGGCGAAAATTCTGGTGGCGGACGCGGACGCGGTCTTGCGCGACCGGATTCGCGATTACCTGGCGTGTTTCAACCTGCAGGCCCACGACGCCGACAGTGCGCCGCACCTGCAGGCGCAACTGGCGGCCGGGCATTACGACGCGGTGGTGCTCGATGCCGGCCTCGACGGTGCCGAGGGCCTGCGCTTGTGCCGGCAACTGCGCGACCGCGGCGATATCGCCATCGTGATGATGGCCGACCGCGCCGAGCCGGTGGACCGGGTGATCGGGCTGGATCTGGGCGCGGACGACTTCCTGGTGCGGCCGCCCGACCTGCGCGAACTGGTGGCGCGGCTCAACGCGGTGCTGCGTCGGGTGCGCGCGACCCAGCCGCCGGCAGCGGCGCATGGCGGCTGGCAGGTCGATGCCGCGCGGCACCAGGCGGTGGCGCCGGACGGGCGGACGATCCCGCTGTCGCCCGGCGAACTGCGGCTGATGGCGGTGTTTCTGGAGCAGCCGGGCGAGGTGCTCACGCGCGAGACGCTGCGCACCGCGCTGGGCGACGGCGAGGCCAGCATGCCTGCGGGCAGCCGCGGCATCGATCTGCAGGTCTCGCGGCTGCGCCAGAAGCTCGGCGACGACCCGCTGGTGCCGCAATGGATCCGCACGGTACGCGGCAAGGGCTATGTGTTCGAGCTGCAGCGCATGGGGCTGCCGGCTTCGCGCTGATGGCGCGACGGCGTGGCGTTGCTGGCGTCGCCGCGGCCGAAGCCGCCACCATAGCAGTGGCGGTCGGGTCGCGGCGCGTTGTCCGAAACGCGCCGGCGCCAGGTCTCGCGCGGTGCCCTGGTGTTCTCCCGGCCGCGGCTCATCGAGCAGCGTGCCGCGCTCAGCTCAGCCCCGTGCTAACGCCGCGAAGCCGCTGCTGAGCCGTTCCTGCACTGCGCCGTCGTGGCGCACCAGGAAGCGCACCGCCAGTCCTTCGCGCTCGGCGCAGGCCAGTCCGGCCTCCACACCGAGCACGCTCAGGGCAGTGGCCCAGGCATCGGCACGCATGGCATCGGCGGCCACCACCGTCACCGCGGCCAGCGTCGCGGCGATCGGTCGGCCGCGACGCGGATCCAGCAGGTGTCCATAGCGTCGTCCGTCCTGTTCGAAGTGGTGCCAGCGGTCGCCGGAGGTGGCCACCGCCAGGCCGTCGACCGCGAGCGCGCGCGGCGATGCGTCGCCATGCACCTGCTCGTCCGCAGCGGCCTCGATCAACACCCGCCACGGTTGCGCGTCCGGCTTGCGACCGTAGCCATAGAGATCGCCGCCGACCTCGACCAGTGCGCTTTCCACGCCATGCGCACGCAGCGCCGTCGCCGCCAGGTCGACGCCGTAGCCCTTGGCGATCGCGGACAGATCCAGATGCAGCCCGCCCGGCTGGTGCCAGCGGCCCGCGTCGTCGACGGTCAGTCGGCGCCAGTCGCCCGCGGCGCGGGCCCGTTGCAGTGCGGCGGGCTCCGGCACCCGCCGATCTCCGGCGGTGGCGCCGAAGCCCCACGCGCCGACCACGGCGCCGATCGTGGGATCGAAGGCGCCGCCGCTGCGTTGCGCCACCTCCAGCGCGCAGCGCAGCACCGTGTCGAACGCGGCCGGCAAGGCGTGCCAGGTATCGGCGTCGGCGCGGTTGTAGCGGCTGAGATCCGATTGCGCGTCCCACGTGCTCATCTGCGCGACGACCAGATCGAGCTGCGCCTGGATCGCATCGCGCAATGCGTGCAGGTCGCTGCGTCGGGGCGGCAGCAGCCTGGCGCTCCAGCGCGTGCCCATGCTGCTGCCGTGCAGCGTGGCGATGCCGGCGCTGGCGCGGACTGCGGTCGGTGAAGCGGGGCGACTCACGCGTCGACGCAGCGCGACCGTACAACGGCAGCGCGCAGGTGCCCTACGCGCGACCGTGTGCCGGCGGCATGTTCGGCGTTCCGGTCCCCACGCCCGCTCATGTCTCCGACCAGTCGCGCAGCAGGTTGTGGTAGACGTTGGTCAGGCGCAGCAGCGCCGCCGCGTCCGCGCCGCTGGCGGTCAGCGCCTGGATCGCGGTGTCCAGGTCGAACAGGGTCTGCCGCCGGCCGGCGTCGCGCACCAGGCTCTGCACCCAGAAGAACGATGCCATGCGCGCGCCTCGGGTCACCGGCGCGACCCGGTGCAGGCTGCTGGACGGATACAGGATCAGATCGCCGGCGGGCAACTTGACCTCGTGCTCGCCGTAGGTGTCGTGGATCAGCAGTTCGCCTCCGTCGTACTCCTCCGGCGCACTCAGGAACAGGGTGCAGGACAGGTCGCTGCGCACGGTCAGCGCCGGCTGCGCGGCGCTGGCGGCCTGGGTCATCACGGCGCCGTCGACGTGCAGGCCGTAGCTGCCGCCGCCGCTGTAGCGGTTGAAGCGCGGCGGGATGGTGCGCAGCGGCAGCGCCGCGGCGAAGTACAGCGGGCTGCGTGCCAGTGCGCTCAGCACCGCCTGGCCGAGGTCCTGCTTCAGCGGCGAGGCGTCGGCCAGTTGCAGGTTGCGCTTGACCTGCGCGCCCTGCGCGCCGACGGTCTCGCGGCCGTCCACCCAGTCGGCGGTCTCCAATGCCTGGCGAAACCGCGCGACCTCATCGGCGCTGAGGATGTCGGGAATGTGCAGCAGCATGGGGCGCTCCGGCGATGGACGCCCAGGATAGGGCGTCCACCGCGCGTTGGCAGGCGCGGTCGCTCAGAAGCGGACCTCGGCAGTCAGCAGCACCGAGCGCGGCGCGCCGGGCGTGTAGCGGAAGCCGCTCTTGTTGATGGCGGCGACGTAGTCCTTGTCGAACAGGTTGTAGGCGTTCAGGCGCAGCGCCACGTGGTCGTTGACCGGGTAGCTCAGCACCGCGTCCCACACGGTGTAGGACTTCACGAACGCCGGCGTGCCGACCGCGCCGTCGCGGCCGCGCTTCATCTCGCCCGAGTAGCGCACGCCGCCGCCGACGGTCAGCCCGAACGGCAGGGTGTAGGTGGTCCAGGCGGTGAACGCGCTGTCCGGGGTGTAGGCCAGATCCTGGCTGCCGTCCTGCGAGACGGTCGTGCCCTGGCGCACCCGCGCATCCAGCTTGGTGTAGCCGCTGGACAGCGACCAGCGCTCGGTCAGCTTGCCCACCGCCGACAGTTCGATGCCCTGCACGCGCTTCGCGCCGCTCTGGTAGTACAGCCCGTCGCTGCCCTGCACGATCTCGTTGTTCACGTCGGTACGGAACAGTGCCAGCGTCGCGAACAGCGCGTCGTCGAGGAAGTTCCATTTCGTGCCGACTTCGGCGGTCTTGGCCTTCTGCGGATCGAAGCGCGGATTGTTGGCGTTGTTGGCCGAGGCGCTCAGTTCCAGCGTGCTGCCGCCGGGCGGTTGCTGCGAGGTGGCGAAGTTGGCGTATACGCTCACGTCCTCGTTGGCCTTGTAGACCGCGCCGAGCTTCCAGCTGAACAGCGTGTCGGCGATGTCGGTGTCCAGGCCGACCACGGTGGTGCAGGGCGCGGCGGTGGAGGTGGCGGAACTGCACACCAGGCTGTCGAAGTCGGTCTTGTAGCGATCCGCGCGCACCCCGGCCGTGACCAGGAAGCTGTCGCCGAACTTCAGCGTGTCGAAGGCATAGGCCGAGTAGGTGGTGGTGGTGCCATGGCTGCGCGCGCCGTTGCGCGCGGTGTGCAGCGGCGTGGTGTTCCAGTCCGGCGCATACAGGTTGGCCGGATTGGCCGCCAGCCAGGCGGCGCGGTCGACGATGTTGTGGCCCCAGCTGCGCAGTTCCTCGCGCGAGGCTTCCACGCCGGTGCTGAGGTTGTGCTGCACTGCGCCGGTGGCGAAGTCCACGCGCAGGTTCAACTGGTCGGCGAGGGTGGTGTACTGCTGGTCCTTGAAGGTCGGCAGGCTGCGCAGCACCGTCCAGGTCGCAGGATCCGCCGGATTCGGCGTGCGCAGGTTGGCGGCGTTGGGCATGAACGCGAACAGCAGGTAGTCCTGCTCGTTGCGGCCCCAGCGCGCGGTATTGGTCAGCTTGACCGTGTCGGACACGTCGTGCTCGATGCGGAACGTCGCCATCTTCGCGGTCACGTCGTCGTGGTCGTCGCGGGTGCCGTAGAAGTTGCTGCTGTCCACGCGCGCCGCGCCGCCGAGCCACGGCCGTGCGGGGTCGGGCGAGCTGTAGCCGGGCAGGCCGATCGTCGGCACGCCGCCGTCGGGCACGTTGTCCTGCTTCACGTACAGCAGGTCGAGCAGGTAGCGCGTGTCGGTGCCCAGGCCGAACGCCAGCGACGAGGCCAGGCCCCAGCGCTTGTTGGCGACATGGTCGCGGCCGATGGCGTCGCTGTCCTGGCCCATCACGTTCAACCGCAGCGCGCTGCTGGCGCCCAGCGCCTGGTTCCAGTCCGCGGTGGCGCGGCGCTGGCCATGGTCGCCACCGGACAGCGTGGCGCTGCTGGCGTTGTCCAGGTGCGCCTGCTTGCTGACCAGGTTGATCGCGCCGGTCGGCGCGCTGCGGCCGCTGTCGGTGCCGGCCGGGCCTTTCTCGACCTCGATCTGCTCGATGTTGAACACGTCGCGCGAGATCGAGCCGAGGTCGCGCAACCCGTCGACGAAGATGCTGCTGGAGCTGTCGAAGCCGCGCATGTAGATCGCATCGCCGCTGCTGGTGTTGCCGTTCTCGCCCACATAGAACGTGCCCACGCCCGGGCTGTTGCGCAGCGCTTCGGTGAGGGTGGTGGCGCCCTGTTCGTTGAACAGGTCCTTGCCGATGATGTTGAGGGTCTGCGGGGTGTCGATCAGCGGCTGGGTGAACTTCGGCGAGTCCGGCACTTCCACCAGGTAGCGCTTGGCGCGCTGGGCCTGCACGTCGACCTTGTCCAGGGTGGTGGGCTGGTCGCCGGTGTCCGCATGCGCGGGGGAGAGCAAGCTCAGCCCGCCGAGCAGCACGGCGGTGCTGAGGGTCGGTGCGGCGGCCTGGCGGGTCACGGTGTGTTTGCGGCGCTTGATCGGGGAGGTCATGGGCGGTTCGGTTTGCAGGAGGGGCGGCACCCCGATCGCGGACAGCGGCCGTCCCCCCAGTGGGAGCGGCCGCGGCGGCGAGATCGGGCGGCTGGGCGAAACGGTGCCTGCCGCGCATGCGATGCAGGCAGTGCATTCATTTTCCATGCAAATGCGAATTGTTTGCAATCTCTTTGCCATCGGTGCTGGTCTGCCGCGGTTCGGATAGCCGGACTCGCCAGAAAATGCGGCCCATCGATCAAGGCGCGCAATCGGCCAAATGACCCGGCACTGAGTGGTTTAGGGCCCGTCCGTGCGGGCGCGCGACGCCAGCGCCGACCAGGCGGGCGCTGCGGGGCGGTAGAGAGGCGCGCCGGTGTCAGGCAGCCGATGCTGCCTGGAGATGGCGTGGTACCGACGGCGCAGTGTCGCTGCCGGATCGTCGCACCAGGTGCGTTTCGAGGTATGCCGAAGGAGCGGGTGTGGCAGTGCCGGATCGCGTGTCGCCATGAGCGTCGCCAGTGTCGGCGGACCACGAAGCCAGGCCGGTACTCGCCCTCTGTGCAAGGGCGGCACGCGCCAATGCTGTCGGGATTGGCCGCTTGCGGCGCCCTCCTGCGGCACCGCAAGCAGCGGGGTTCAGGCCGCCGCGGCCTGTGCCACGCGCGGGCCTTCGCGCAGGGCACGGCCGATGAGCCCGACCAGCAGATCCAGCTCTTCGCTGTCCATCGCGAAGTGCGGGGTGAAGCGCAGCGAATTCTCGCCGCCGTGGATCACGTTGACGCCGTGCTGGCGCAGCCACTCCTCGGTGGAGCCGGCGCCGTAGCACTTGTACTGCGGGGCCAGCGCGCAGGAGAACAGCAGGCCGGTGCCCTGGACCTGGGTGATGGCGCCGCCGAGTTCGGCCTTGAGCTTCTCCAGCTTCTGCACCGCCTCGGCGCCGCGCTCGCGGATGTTGGCGCGCACCTGCGGGGTCAGCTGCGCCAGGGTCGCAGTGGCGACGTCGAGCGCGCGCGGGTTGCTGGTCATGGTGTTGCCGTAGGTGCCCTTGCGATACACCTGCGCCGCGTGCTCGGTCACCGCCAGCACCGACAGCGGGTACTGCGCGGCATTGAGCGCCTTCGAATAGGTTTCCAGGTCCGGCGGGTCGAGCTGCTCGAAGCCGGGATAGTCCACCACCGACAGCACGCCGTGCGCGCGCAGGCCGGCCTGGATCGAGTCGACCAGCAGCAGGCTGCCGTGGGTGCGGGTCAGTTCGCGCGCGGCGGCATAGAACGCCGGCGGCAGCGCGCGGCCGGGGTCGCCTTCGCCCATCACCGGCTCCAGGAACACCGCCTCGATGAACCAGCCGTGCTGCTCGGCCTCGGCGAAGGCGCGGCGCAGCGCGTCCACGTCGTAGGGCGCGATGGCGATCAGCCCATCGTCGCCGCGGTAGCTGGCCAGGTGCTGCAGATAGGTCTTGCGGCTGGAGTCGGAGTACATGCCGGGCCGGTCGGTGCGGCCGTGGAAGCTGCCCTTGACCACCAGGCGCTTGATCTTGGCGCCGGCGTGGCGTGCGCCCGGATCGGTCTGCAGCTTGGCGTTGATGTCGACGATGCGTGCGGCCAGGCCCACCGATTCGGAACCGGAATTGAGGCACATGAAGCGGGCGTACGGACAGCCGCCGCGGCGGTGGCCGATCTCCGCACGCAGCGCGCGCTCGAAGCGCAGCTGCGACAGGTTGGGGGTCATCACGTTGGCCATCACCTGCGGCCGCGCCATCGCCTCCAGCACCGCCTCCGGGGTGTGGCCGAAGCCGAGCATGCCGTAGCCGCCGGCGTCGTACAGCACCGCGCCCTTCAGCGTGACCACCCACGGGCCGCGCGCGCTCAGCGCCACGTACGGGGTCACCGCGTCGTCGGCGTAGAAATTGACGAACCCGGCCTGCAGGCGGCGGATCTGCTCGGCCTCGTCGAGGTCGAGCAGGTCGCCGAACTCCGCGGCGATGCGCGCGTAGTCCGCACCGGCCGCGTCGATCGCCGCGCGCAGCGACGGATGCGAGGCCGCCAGGCGCTCGATGCTGGCGTCGTCCAGGCCCTGGGTCAGGCGATCGCCGGCGTGGGCACGGAGCGGGGCGAGGGGGCCGAGTACGGTCATGGAGATCTCCTGAAGGCGGGCTGTCTGGCGACGATCCTGTCTATTATCGGGACAGGATCGTCGAATGGCAGCGTGAATCCGTGCAGGAATTGACGCATTTTCGTCGATTCGACGAAAATGCGTGGTCATGAAGATCACCGCCTCCGACGACGCCCTGCTGTCGCTGCTGCGCGAGGACGCGCGCGCCTCCACCGCCCAGATCGCCCGTCGCCTGGGCGTGTCGCGGACCACCGTACAGAGCCGGATCGAGCGCCTGGAGCGCGAGGGCGTGATCTGCGGCTATACCGTGCGCACCCGCGACGACTACGAACAGGGCCATATCCGCGCGCACATCCTGATCACCGTGCTGCCGAAGAAGATGACCTCGGTGGTCAAGGCGCTGCGCGAGATCGATGCGGTGCGCGTGCTGCATTCGGTCAGCGGCTCCTTCGACCTGATCGCGCTCGGCGTGGTACCGGGCGTCAACGACATGGACGAACTGACCGACCGCATCGGCGCGCTGGACGGGGTGGAGCGCACCACTTCGTCGATCATTCTGTCCACCAAATTCGAGCGGTGAGAGGCCGGGAGTGGGAATTGGCAAGAGCGCGATCCCGCTTCTGTTTCAGCGAATCCCCACTCCCGAATCCCCACTCCCGGCGCCGCTACAATGGCCGGCCCATTCCCGATCTCCCCCGGCGCCTTGAAAAAGTCCGATTTCCACTATGACCTGCCTGAAGACCTGATCGCGCAGGAGCCGCTGGACGAGCGCTCGGCCAGCCGGCTGTTGCTGGTACCGCCGGCACCGGCGCCCTTCGCCGATCGGCAGGTGCGCGACCTGCCCGAGTTGCTGCGTGCCGGCGACCTGCTCATCTTCAACGACACGCGGGTGATCCCGGCGCGGCTGTTCGGACAGAAGAGCACCGGCGGGCGGGTCGAGATCCTGATCGAGCGGCTGCTCGGCGGCCAGCGCGCGCGGGCGCAGCTGGGCGTGAGCAAGTCGCCCAAGGCCGGGGCGCGCATCGCCCTGGATGCCGGCGGCGAGGCCGAGGTGCTGGGCCGCGACGGCGAGTTCTACCAGTTGCAGTTCCATGTGGACGGCGCGTTGGAGCACTGGCTGCAGCAGGCCGGGCGGTTGCCGTTGCCGCCGTACATCCGCCGCGAGCCGGGCCTGGACGATCGCGAGCGCTACCAGACCGTGTTCGCGCGCGAGGCCGGCGCGGTCGCCGCACCGACCGCCGGGCTGCATTTCGACGCGCCGCTGCTGCAGGCGCTGCAGCAGCGCGGGGTCGAGGTCGGGCACGTGACCCTGCATGTGGGCGCCGGCACCTTCCAGCCGGTGCGGGTGGAAGCGCTGGAGCAGCACCAGATGCACCGCGAGTGGCTCAATGTCGGTCCCAGCCTGGTCGAGCAGGTACGGCGCACGCGTGCGGCCGGCGGCCGCGTGATCGCGGTGGGGACCACGGTGGTGCGCGCGCTGGAGAGCGCGTCCAAGGACGGCGAACTGCATCCGTTCGCCGGCGAGACGCAGATCTTCATCCTGCCGGGCTACCGCATCCGCAGCGTCGACGCGATGGTGACCAACTTCCATCTGCCGGAAAGCACACTGCTGATGATGGTCTCGGCCTTCGCCGGCCGCGAGCGCATCTTCGCCGCCTATCGCCACGCCATCGCCGAGCGCTACCGCTTCTTCAGCTACGGCGACGCGATGCTGTTGTGGAGCAGCGAGACGCCGGCAGACCACGTGGGCTGACCCGCGTGAGGTCGTGCGGCCGTGGCGGCCGTCGATCGAACGCGTTGGCGAAGATGGTGGCGTTGTTACGCCCAGCCGGTGAACGCATCGACGACGCGTGCGCCGCGCACCGATGAGCGGGCGTCGCCGCGCTGGCGGTGCATGACCTCGCGCCTCACCTCTGGCCTGCCGCTGCACAAAATGCAAGCCACCGCGAAGCGTCGCGAAACCAGCCTGCACCCGTGTGATTGCACGAGGCGGCGCCCGTACCCTCATCCGCCCCTTCGGGGCACCTTCTCCCGAGGGGAGAAGGGAGAGGCCAAAGCCCCTCTCCCTCCGGGAGAGGGGGGGGGGAGGGTGAGGCAGCGCGCAGCGACAGCCCATCAACCCCGCATCGCGCAGACACGGTATCGCGCCCGTATCAACGACCATGCAGCAGGGGCCAGACGTGCTTGCCAATCCTCAAGAGCTTCACCACGGCCGCAGGCCCGTCATCCCGACTCCCCAATCCCGACTACTTGATCGGCTCGTCCAGCATCAGTTCGCGCACGAACCGCACCGGCGGGGCGCCGTAGGACAGCACCTGGTCGTGGTAGGCCTTGAGGTTGAACTTGGCGCCGAGCTTGTCCTGCATCGCCTTGCGCAGGTCCAGGTGTTCCTGCACGCCGACGAAGTAGGTCGGCAGCTGCGCCGAGGTCAGCTGTGCGCGCACCCACTTGCCCTCGGCCTCGCTCTGCTGCTGGAAGGTGTCGTGGACCATCAGGTGCAGCGCCTGTTCCTTGCTCCAGCCGTCCACGTGCACGCCCTGGTCGAGCAGTGCGTTGGCGATGCTGCGCAGGTAGAACTTCAGCTGCACCAGGTGGAACAGCGGATCGTTGTCCAGATAACCCTGCTCCTGCATCATCCGCTCGGTGTACACCGCCCAGCCTTCGGCGAACACGCCCGAGCGCAGCACGCCGCGCAGCGTCGACGGGAACTTGGCCGAGTGCCAGCCTTCCACGTAATGCCCGGGCACGCCCTCGTGGATGCTCAGCAGGTGGATCATGCGGCTGTTGTACTCGCGCAGGAACGAGTCGGCCTGCTGCGCGGTCCAGTCGTCGGGGATCGGCGACACCGCGTAGAAGGTCTTCAGGTTCTTGTCCAGCGGACCGGGCGAATCGCAGTACGCCACCGCCACGCCGCGCTGGAATTCGGGCATCAGGATGATGTCCACCGGCGCATCGGGCAGGGTCACCAGATCCTTCTTGCGCACGAAGTCGGTGGCATCGGCCAGCGAGGCCTTGGCGGCCTCGACCACCTTGTCGCGCGCAGGATGCTGCGCATAGGCCAGCTCCAGCGCCGCCTCGATCGCCTTCTGCTGCTGTTCGTCGCTGGGCGCATCGACCAGGGTCGGTGCGCCGGGTTTGTCCTTGAGCACGGTGCGGGCGATGCCGTACATGTCCTGGCGCACGCGCGAGAGCTCGGCCTCGGCGCGCTGCTTGATCTCGGCGCGCGACAGCGATGAGTTGAGCGCGAACTTCAGCTTCTGGTCGTACTTCTCCGCGCCGAGGCGGAAGTCGCCCTTGGCGTTGGGCACCAGGGTCTGGTCCAGCCAGGTCTGCTGTTCGGCCACGGCTTTCTTCAGGCCCTCGATCGCCGCCTGCAGGCGCTGCGCGTCGGCCTGCGGCAGTTCCTGGATGTGCGGGACGATGAAGCTGTCGACGATGCTGAGGATGCCGCGGTTCTGCTTGGCCACGGTCTTGGCGCTGATCTCCGACACGCGGGCCGGGTCGAGGTTGGCGCGCGCCTGCGCGAACAGCGCCGGGATCTTCTCCATGCGCGCGGTCGCCGACTTCAGCCGCTCCGGCAGCGGCGCGAACTCGCGCGCCATCAGCCCGTAGATCGCGCCGCCGGCCAGGCCGTTGTAGACCTGCGGGTCGGTCGCCCAGCTTTGTGCCACCTCGCTGTTCCAGATGTCCGACTGCAACTGGTTGCGCAGGATCGCCGCGTCCACCTGGTTCTCGCGCGAGAGCTTGGTGGTGTCGAGCTTGTCCAGTTCGGCCAGCAACTGCTTGCTCGCGTCCAGGCTCTTCTGCCGGCCGGCGGCGCTGAGGTCGTCCAGTTCGCTGTCGTAGCGATGGTCGCCGGTCTGGGTGGCGCCGACCGGGGACAGCTGCATCCAGGTGTCGACGGCGCGCTTGGAGAGCGCGGCGAACGCAGTGTCCGCGGCCGGGTCCGCCGCGGCGGCGGCCGAGCCGGGGGCGGCGGTGCTGGCGGCAGGCGCGTCGGCGGGTTTCTGGCAGCCGGCAAGGGCGGCGAGCAGGGCGGCGGCGAGCAGGTGCTTGCGCATCGGGGTTCCTGGAGTGGGTCGATCCACCAGGGTAGCTGCGCCGTGCTGCCAGCGCCCCTGCCATTGGATTACCCTGAACGCTTTCGCCATTCAGGAGCATCGCAATGCAGGACAAGGGACGTCGCCTTCATGGCCATGTCGCACGCGATACGGCGTTCGATCCGGAAGCCGCGGCCGCAGCGGCTGGCACGCTCGATGTCGTCGCGCCTGCGCGTGGGCGCTGGTGTTGCTGGGGCGCTTCCCTGGTGCTGGCGGTGTCGATCGCTGCCTGCAGCCGCGGCGGCGAGAGCGCGGCGCTGCCGGCCGCTCATCTCTATTCCGCCGATGCCGCCAGTAGCGCGGCCAGTGCCGCCGAGGCCGCAGCGCAGGCGGCAGAGGCAGCCGTCGCAGCGCCGCCGCCGAGTCCCGGCGCTTTCGCCATGCCGTCCCTGGCCTATGAGCACGAGGTCGATGTGGCATTGCCGGTGGCACAGATTCCCGCGCGCCTCAAGCAACTCCAGGAAAGCTGCCTGAAATCCAGTTTCGGCGCATGCACGGTGTTGCAGGTCGAGCAGCGCGGCGGCGAGCAGCCGCGCGGTGAGCTCAGCGTGCGGATCGCGCCGGCCGGGGTCGAGCCGTTGATCGCGCAGGCGGGCCAGGACGGCCAGATCGAAAGCCGCACCACCCATGCCGAGGATCTGGCGCAGGCGGTGCAGGACAACGACGCGCAGCGCCAGCGCCTGCAGGCCGAGCAGCGGCGCCTGCAGGAGTTCCAGCAGCGCCGCGATCTCAGCGTGGCCGACATGATCGCGCTGTCGGAGAAACTGGCCGCCGTGGAGACGCAATTGCTCGCCACCAGCCAGGAAGCCGCGCAGCAGCGCCGGCGCCTGGATACGCAGCGGGTGACTTTGACGTTCTCGGCGCCGACCGCCGAGCGGAGTCGCAGCGACATCGGCGAGGCGCTGCACGACAGCGGCGAAATCTTCGCCGGATCGATCGCCTGGGCGATTCGCGCGGTGGTGGGGCTGGCCCCGTTCGTGCTGCTCGGCTATGCGCTGTGGCGGCTGATCGCCTGGCGCCGACGTCGGCGTCGTTCGGCCTAGGAGACAGGCGCTGTTCCCGTCCGATGAAATCGCGCGGGAGCGGATGGAGGTGAGTGTGCGTGGTGTTGCCACGCGTTGCCGACGGAACGGTGGCACGTCATCCAGCGGCCGTGAATGATGAGGGGGACGGGTCGCGGCTGAAGCGGCTGCTACCGTTCTTCTCGTCTGACACTCAAGCTTGAGCAACAGCAAAACGACTCCTGCCGGGGCTCGCGATACATTGGCTGGGTGCACTGTGGGAGGGACTTCAGTCCCGACGCCTTGAAGTCGGGTGCCTGAGGCACGGCTGGCGCCTCTGGAAATCCAGGATGCTTGCCATGGGCACGCCAGGATGCTGCGCCATGCGGCGCAACGTCCCGGATGCAGGCCCTCAGCCTTCGTCCTGTTCGAACTCCACGACCACGTCCAGTTCGAACGCCAGGGCTTCCACGGCCTCGCGCACCTTCTGGGCGGTGGCGGCGTTGCCGGCCTCCACTTCCACTTCGTGGGTGCCTGGTCCCTGGTCGTCGGGCAGGCCGGCGGAACTGGAATCGTCGTCGTCCATGTGCGGCATCAGGTCGTCGATTTCCTCGACGTGCTCGATGCCGTCCAGGCTCGACAGCAGGTTGATGATGGCGCGGGCGTCGTCCTCGCTGCCGGTGATGCGGATGCGGAGCTGGGGCATGGGCCTTCCTCTTGGGGGGAAGGCGCAGGCTAGGCAGGCATCGGCTAAGGCGGGGTGATGACGCGCTCAATGCATCGGCGCGACCGCATCCGGCCCGGCATGTTCGGCCACGGGCAGCAGCAGCGCCTCGGCGGCCGCGCGCAGCAGCGTCGGGGCGATGTAGCGGCGATGCGCGGCGGCGATCAGTGCCATGTACAGGTGCCCGAAGCGGTTGCGGCAGGCCACCCGCGTTTCCAGGCTCAGTTCGGCGCTGCCGTCGTCGCGCAGCGTCACCCCGACGCAACTGCGGAACACCAGGTGGCGATCGTCGGCACCGAGCAGCACCTGCACGCGCCGCGCTTGTGCTGATGATGCCTGCGCCAGCACGGGGAAGCGCCCAGCGAACAGCTGATCGCGCTGCGGCGACAGCAGCGAGGACACCGGGCAGCCCAGCGGCGAGGTGCGCAGCCGCAGCGGCGCCACCAGCACGTTGCGCAGGCGCATCAGCCAGGTCACGCCGCGCGGCGGGTGCTGCAGGAAACCGTCCAGCAACGCCGTCATCAGCGCATGCGCACCCAGCGGCCGCAGCGCCTGCGCCGGCACCCTCAGCCGCACGCTGTCCTGGTGATGGTGCGCGGGCAGCTGCGGTTCGAGCAGCGAGCCGGGCAACAACTGCGGCGTCACCCGCGCCCGCGGCAGGCGCGGCGCCAGTGCCGCGAAGCCGGCCGGATGCCGCCAGGCACCCAGCCGCTGCCGCAGGCGCCCGCTGAGGGCGCGCAGGCCGGCACACCAAGCCAGGCGCCGGCTGCCCGGCGAGGCCGCCAGCGACAATCGCACGGTCGGTACGGCCAGCCCCTGCGCCTGCGGCGACGCCAGCAGGGTCGCGACCGGCGCCGGCAGCAATTCGGTGAGCGTGGCGATATCGGCAGTGCCGGCCAGCACCTGCGCGCGTACGTCCTCGGTAAGCGCGCCGCCGGCTTCGTCGCTGTGGCAGGACAGGGCGAAGAACGCCGGATGCCCGGACTGCGCGCGCAGCGGCGCGAACTGGTGCCAGGTGCCGCCGCCGAAGCGCACGCTGAACAAGCAGTCGGCGGGCAATTCGACATGCCGCAGCGCGGCGAGGAAATGCTGCGGATCCTGCGCCAGCTGCGTCGGCGAGGCGGTGCTGAAACGCAGCAGCGCGCCGCCGCTGCCGGTGATCGCGGTGAACATGCGATGCCCGGCATGGCAATGGAACGGATGGCCGCCGCTGCCGACCGCGAACGAGTACAGCGCGGTGGACTCGCCGTTGCCGAAATCGGTGCCGGCCAGGCGCGCCGAGGGTTCGTCCAGCGCGTCGCGGAACTGCGGATGCGCGCGCTGGCGCAGGCAGGCCTGGGCGATCAGCGGATCGCCGGCGCCGACGCCGAGCTGGGCGATCAGGACGACCTCCACCGGCAAGCCGCCGCTGTAGGAGGGCAGGCGCACCGAGGGGAATCCGGTCTGTGCGGCGGCGTGTTCGCTGAGCGGTGCGGCGGTCATCGGCGGACTCCTGTTGCCGTGGCGGAAGAATCAGGCGGTGCGCTTGGCTCGCTTGCGCGACTCGCGTTTGAGCGGGCCGGCGCTGGGGCAGATCTCGAAGGCGAAACCGCTGAGGGTGTTGACCAGGTTGTCGGGGGTAAGCCGGTAGACCACGAACTGGCCGCGACGCTCGCTCGCCACCAGCCCCGCCGCTTCCAGCACCGACAGGTGCCGCGAGATCGCTGGCGCGCTCATCGCGAAGCGCTGCCCGATCTCGCCGGCCGTGAGTTCCTGTGCCGACAGGTAGGCCAGGATCTCGCGGCGCGGGCGCGAGGCGAGGGCTTCGAAGACGCGGTCGATGGACATCGGGGATTAGCTAATTAACGAATTAGTTAATTAATGACGCGGTGTGTGTCGCTTGTCAATGGCGTCCTTGCTGGCGCCCCGTGGTTGAGCCGATTCGCGTGGTTTCCCGCAGGAGCGGCTTCAGCCGCGACACAGGCCGACCGGTAACGCCGCTGTCGCGGCTGAAGCCGCTCCTTGTATCTGGACATGTCGCCCCTAAACAGGCGTCATGTCTTCCGACTGATCATCGGAGGAGGTGTGGGAGGTCCAGTCGCTCCTAAAGCTTCGAGCTTGCATCGTAGATCGGCTCCGCCCTCCACATGCTGGCCCTTGTGTGTCCGAACGGTATCCAGAGTCCGCCCCCAGGCGTGAACTCGCATCGACAAGGCAGGACCGGGCCCAGCGCCGATCATGACCCTGACACGATGGAGGAATCGCCTATGTCTGCCGTCATCGGCATCGACGTCGCCAAACGCAGTTTCGATGTGGCCATCGAGCTGACCAATGGCAAGCACCGTACCAAGGCCAAGTTGTCCAACGATGCCAAGGGCTTCCAGGCCCTGCAGGCATGGCTGCAGACGCATGCCCAGCCCGATAGCTGGATCGCCATGGAGGCCACCGGCACCTACCACCAGGCGCTGGCCGAGTTCCTCCACGCACGCGGC
>NZ_NSGT01000006.1:0-70028 GCF_009192905.1 Xanthomonas sp. LMG 12459 | reverse complement strand
GCCAGGCCAACCAGTTGGCAGTGGGTGCGGCGGCGGTCGCCTCGCAAGGCGGCAGCGTGGTCGGCCAGGTGGTCGAGACCATGAGCGGCATCGAGGCCTCGTCGAAGAGGATCGCCGACATCATCTCGGTGATCGACGGCATCGCCTTCCAGACCAACATCCTGGCGCTCAACGCCGCCGTGGAAGCCGCCCGTGCCGGCGAACAGGGCCGCGGCTTCGCGGTGGTCGCCAGCGAGGTGCGCACCCTCGCCCAGCGTTCGGCCAATGCCGCCAAGGAGATCAAGACGCTGATCGACGACTCGGTCGGCCGTGTCGCCACCGGCTCGGCGCTGGTCGACCAGGCGGGCCGCACCATGAGCGAGATCGTGGCCTCGGTGCAGCGTGTCACCGACATCATGGGCGAGATCTCGGCCGCCTCGCAGGAGCAGTCCGCCGGCATCGAGCAGGTCAACCAGACCGTCACCCAGATGGACGAGACCACCCAGCAGAATGCCGCGCTGGTCGAAGAAGCCACCGCCGCCGCGCGTTCGATGGAAGAACAGGCGGTGCAGCTCAGCGATGCAGTCGCGCTGTTCAAGATCGACCGTGTCGCCACGATCGCGCCGCCGGCCGCGGTCCGCGCGGCACCGGCGAAGCCGGCGGCGCGGGTTGCGAGCAAGGCCGGCGCGGCGCCGCAACCGGCGGCACGCCGTCCGGTCGTGGCCGCCGCCAGCAACGGCGATGCCTGGCGGGAGTTCTGAGGCCGCGGTGGCCAGGCGCACACGGCCTGGCCACCTCGCCTGCACCAGCGGCACATTCCGCCATTCCCTGCCTGATCGAACGCCGGCTGTCCCGACGCGCGCTCGACACGCGCCGCCATCGGCCATCGCCCCGCGCCTCCTCGCCATCATCGCGTGCCTGCCACGGCGCGCCAGCGCCCGACTGCCCCTGCCTCGCCCGACCTCGATGCCGGCCCGGCACGGCCGGATCACGCCCACTGCAGGCGACACCAGCGACGGCGGCGCGGCACGTCCATCGGCGAATGGACCGAGCGAGGACATGCCAACACCCGCCGGTCACCGCGGTTCCCGCAGCCTTCTCGACAGGCCTGCACATCCCGGAATCGTGCGGCCGTTCGCAGATCGCGCAGCTCCTGCATCGGCGCTGCATCCGCAGCGCGCCGCAGCGCGTATGTCCTGCCCACTCCTTTTCTCACATGGGCGCCACAACCCTGATGGCCGCGTAACTCCGCCAAGATCACAGATTCAATCTTTGTCTCAAGCCGCCGCTAAAGATCTGCCCGATTCGGCCGAGTGCTGGCGATCCCCTCGCATGCACGCGTCTTCGCCCGGCGAAGTTCGATCGCTGTCCGCCCCCCTGCATTCCCATCGCATGCGCTTGCTCGCGAGCGCATGCCTTCTTTCGCTTTCCCCCAGAGACCCGCGCAATGACGTCGCACTCCGCGAACCACGCCGCTCCGCCCGCCTCCGACCGCCGCTCGCGTTTGCGGGTCTGGCACGACCTCCCCATTGCGCGCAAGCTCAGCCTGATCGGCGTGCTGGCCTTGATCGGGCTGGCCATTCCCCTGCTGCTGTACACCCGCACCCTCAGCGACGGCGTGGAGGTCAGCCGCGCCGAGCTGCGCAGCTACGCGCCATTGCGCGAGATGCTGCGGCTGCTGGCGGCCCTGCAGGAAGAACAGGTCGGCGCCGTCGCCGACACGGCGCAGGCGCGCGACACCGCGGACCGGGCGCTGCGCGAACTGCAGCGGACCGTGCCGGCCCTGCCCGGCTTCGAGCGCAGCACGGCGGCGCTGGCGCAATTGCAGCAGACCCTGCAGACCAGGCGCAGCGACTTCGCGGCGGTCGCCGACCAGGCCGACGACGCGCTGGACGCCCTGCGCGACGACAGCCAGCTGGTCTATACGCCTTACGTGGAAAGCTACCACCTGGTGGTCAGCAGCCTGATCTACGCCCCGGTGACCAGCCAGACCCTGACCCGGCTGGACGCGATGCGCGACCCCTCGCAGGCCGGCGCCGACACCCCGGTCCTGCGCGCGCAGATCGCCGAACTGGCCCGCGATCAGGGCCGCCTGCGGCATGAGCTGAAGAAGGCGTTGGGCCTGCTCGAACAGCCGGATCCGGCCCTGTCGCAGTCGGTCGCCGCCGAAGCCGCCGTCGCCGATCGCGCCCTGCCGCAACTGGCGCAGGCCCTGGACGGCGGCAGCGCCGATGCCGATCAGCGCTGGAACGCGGCCCTGCATGGCTGGGACGAGGCCTTGCACGGGCTGAGCGCCACCGCGTTGCAGGCGCTGCAGCGCCAGTCGCAGCGTCATCTGGACGCCTCGCTGCAGGCGATGTGGACCGCGGTGGCCGGGCTCGGCGTGCTGACGCTGCTGATCGCGGCGATCTGCGCGCACACCCTGATCACCCTGACCCGCAACGTGCGCCGCGCCGCCGGCGTTGCCGCCGACATCGCCGAGGGCCGCCTCGACGCCCGCATCGTGGTGCCCAGCCGCGACGAAAGCGGTCGGCTGCTGGCCGACATGCAACGCATGCAGCAGCAGCTGCGCGAGGTGCTGGCCGCGCAGACCGAGATGGCGCGGCGCCACGATGGGGGCCAGACCAGCTATCGCATGGACGAGAGCAGCTTCCCCGGCGACTACGGGCGCATGGTCCGCGACAGCAATGCCCTGGCCGCCGCGCACATCGCGGTGACCGAGCGCCTGGCGCAGATCATGGGCCGCTATGCCATCGGCGACCTGTCCGAGGACATGGACCGCCTGCCCGGCGAGAAAGCCCGCCTCAGCGAGACGATGGACACGGTCAAGCACAACCTGACCGCGATGAACAGCGAGATCAAGCACCTGGCCGTCGCCGCCGCGGCGGGCGACTTCAGCGTGCGTGGCGACGCCGCGCGCTTCCAGTACGACTTCCGCCTGATGGTCGACAGCCTCAACCAGCTGATGGCCACCGCCGACGGCAACCTGCAGGCGCTGTCCGCCTTGCTGCAGTCCATTGCCGCCGGCGACCTGACCGCGCGCATGCACGGCCAGTTCCAGGGCGTGTTCGCCACCATGCGCGACGACGCCAATGCCACCACCGAGCAACTGGCCGCGATCGTCGCGCGCATCCAGACCGCGGCGGTCAGCATCAATGCCGCGGCCAGCGAGATCGCCACCGGCAACGACGACCTGTCGCGCCGCACCGAGCAGCAGGCGGCCAGCCTCGAGGAAACCGCTGCGTCGATGGAAGAGCTGACCTCCACGGTCAAGCAGAACGCCGAACGTGCGCGCCAGGCCAACCAGCTGGCCGCCGGCGCGGCCTCGGTCGCCTCGCAGGGCGGCGACGTGGTCGGCCAGGTCGTGCAGACCATGAGCGGCATCGAAGCCTCGTCGAAGAAGATCGGCGACATCATTTCGGTGATCGACGGCATCGCCTTCCAGACCAACATCCTGGCGCTCAACGCCGCGGTGGAAGCGGCGCGTGCCGGCGAGCAGGGCCGCGGTTTCGCCGTGGTGGCCACCGAAGTGCGCACCCTCGCCCAGCGATCTGCCAACGCCGCCAAGGAGATCAAGACGCTGATCGACGAGTCGGTCGGCCGCGTCGCCGAAGGCTCGGCCCTGGTCGAGCGTGCCGGCACCACCATGCAGGAGATCGTGACCTCGGTGCAGCACGTCACCGACATCATGGGCGAGATCGCGGTCGCCTCGCAGGAGCAGTCGTCCGGCATCGAGCAGGTCAACCGCACCGTCACCCAGATGGACGAGAGCACCCAGCAGAACGCCGCGCTGGTGGAAGAAGCCACCGCCGCCGCGCGTTCGATGGAGGAGCAGGCCGGCCACATGCGCCAGGCCGTAGCGGTGTTCAAGGTGCAGGCGGCGGCATCCTCGGCGCGTGCGCCGGCGGTACCGGCCGCGCGCAGGCCGGCACACGTGGCCGCCTGAGTCCAGGCGCGCGGGTCGCGCCCCCCAGGCTCGGCCTGTCACGCCGCGCCGCCGGAACAACAACCCGATATGCCGATCGGCCGCGGAACGCCCCCGCGGCCGATTGCGTTTCCGGGCCTGCAAGGCAGCCCTTTTTTTCGAAAACCCGCCACCAGCGTCGTTACCACTGCGTGAAATGTGATGAATACCACCTTAAGGATCGATAGGCGCTGTCGATAACGTGAACAGCCGGTGAGTGCCGGCGTCGCGCTGGCCGGTTTCCAATGCAGGCACTATCCACCACGACGCCCCGTTGGGGAGGTTTCACCCGCCTGCCATGGGGGCTGTTGCTGCTGGTGCTCTGGAGCATCTGGGCGGCAAGCCAACTGGTGGCGCTCGCCAGGCCGCCGCCGGCCGACAGCGCCGCGGCCATTCGCGCGCGCCTGCTGGCCTTTGCGCCCGCCATCGACGCTGCCGACGGGCAGCCCGTGGCGTTCCGCCTGCGCGTGGCCGGCTGCGAGTGCGCTGCACCTGCGGCGCTCGCACTTTCAGGGATGCGCAGCGTGGACCTGCGCGAGCGGCTGGCGCCGCCGTCCCTGCCCTATGCACTGATCGTCTTCGATGCGCAGTCCCGCCTGATCTATGCCGGCCCGGCACAGCTGGCCGGATGCGGCACGTCCATCGCCGCCGCGTCGCTGCTGCCGCGGCTGCTCGCCACCAGCGGCGCTGCGCCGCTGATCTCTCCCGCCCAGTGCGGATGTCCCACCGACTCCAAGGAATCCCTCTCATGAGCGCCTCGCCTACCCAAGGCAGCTTTCTCGTCGGCAACGAGCGCTACGTCTACCTGCAGAAACTGGCGGCGCAGGCCGACCGGCTGTTCGTGGTCGTCGCGGTCCTGGCCACCCTCGCCAGCCTGGCCGCCGCCTGGCATCAGGGCGCGTGGACGCCGTGGCTGGCGGTCAGCCTGCCGACCCTGGCCGTCATCGCCCTGCAGGTGAAGCTGCATCCGGGCAGCCTGCTGAGCCGCTGCACCGTGGCCTTGGGCCTGATGGTGCTGGCCGCGGCGCTGATCCAGCAGGCCGGCGGCATGATCGAAGTGCACTTCGGCGTCATCCTGCTGATCGCGCTGCTGCTGTACTACCGCGACTGGCGGCCGATCATGGTCGCGGCCGCCGCGATCGCCGTGCATCACGTGCTGTTCTTCTGGCTGCAGCACCGCGGCCTGCCGGTGCGGGTGTTCACCGCCGAGGCCGGGATCGGCATCCTGGCGATCCATGCGCTGTACGTGGCGGTGGAAGCGGCGATCCTGGTGCCGATGGCGGTGCAGATGCGCCGGCAACTGCTGGACGTGGGCCACGACCCGCACGCCCTGGCCCAAGCCGCGCGCGCCATCGCCCAGCAACAGCCGCTGTCGGCCGCGATCCGCGAGCTGGACCTGCCGGAAGGCTCCATCGCCCACACCCTGGTGGCCGCCAACGCGCAGCTGCTGCGCAGCCGCGAGCAGGACAGCGAGGCCCAGCGCGAGACCCAGCGCATCCGCAGCGCGCTGGACGATGTCACCACCAACGTCATGATCGCCGATGCCGACCGCCGCATCGTCTACGTCAACCGCCCGCTGCTGCAGATGCTCAGCGAGGTGCAGGAAGACCTGCGCCGCGACCTGCCGCAGTTCGATGCCAGCGCATTGCTAGGCAAGACCATCGACGTGTTCCACCGCCATCCCGAACACCAGGCGCGCATGCTCGCCGAGCTGACCGGCACGCACCGCGCGCAGATCCGCGTCGGCGGCCACACCATGCGCCTGATCGTCAATCCGGTCACCGACGCGACCGGCAACCGCCTCGGCTTCGTGGTGGAATGGGCCGACCGCACCGACGAAGTGGCGGTGGAAGAGGAGATCGCCGGCATCGTGCGTGGCGCGGTCGCCGGCGACCTCGGCGGACGCATCCGCCTGGACGACAAGCACGGCTTCCTGCTGCAGTTGGGCGAGCAGATCAACGCCATGCTCGCCGCCAGCGCCTCCGGCCTGGGCCACATCCAGCAGATGCTGCGCGCGCTGGCCGAGGGCGACCTGTCGCGGCGCATCGACGCCGACCTGCAGGGCGTGTACGCGAACATGAAGGACGACGCCAACGCCACCGCCGAGCAGCTGTCGGCGATCGTGCGGCAGATCCAGGGCGCCTCGGACGCGATCAACACCGCCGCCGGCGAGATCGCCGCCGGCAACGACGACCTGTCGCGTCGTACCGAGCAGCAGGCCGCCAGCCTGGAGGAAACCGCCGCCTCGATGGAGGAGCTGACCTCCACCGTCAAGCAGAACGCCGAGCATGCGCACCAGGCCAACCAGTTGGCGGTCGGCGCCGCGGCGGTCGCCTCGCAAGGCGGCAGCGTGGTCGGCAAGGTGGTCACCACGATGAGCGGCATCGAAGCCTCGTCGAAGAAGATCGCCGACATCATCAGCGTGATCGACGGCATCGCCTTCCAGACCAACATCCTGGCGCTCAACGCCGCGGTCGAGGCCGCGCGTGCCGGCGAGCAGGGCCGTGGCTTCGCCGTGGTCGCCAGCGAGGTGCGCGTGCTGGCGCAGCGTTCGTCCAACGCTGCCAAGGAGATCAAGGACCTGATCGACGATTCGGTGACCCGTGTGGCCGAAGGCTCGGCCCTGGTCGACCAGGCCGGCCGCACCATGCAGGACATCGTGACCTCGGTCCAGCGCGTCACCGACATCATGCGCGACATCGCCTCGGCCTCGCAGGAACAGTCGGCCGGCATCGAGCAGGTCAACCAGACCGTCGTGCAGATGGACGAGGCGACCCAGCAGAATGCCGCCCTGGTCGAGGAAGCCAGCGCCAGCGCCCGGTCGATGGAACACGAGGCGGGCGAACTGGCACGGGCCGTGGCATCCTTCACCCTGGAGCAGCGCCCGCCGTCGAACGCGGTCGCCACTGGCGGCAACGTGCAGCCGGTCTACAAAAAAGTCCAGCTCAGCCGATAGCATGCGTGGGGCGGCCCGACGCGGTGCCGCCCCACCCACCTCCAGTACCCACTCTCCACCATGGCCGAAGGCACTCCCAGCGACTCCCCTGTCCCGACTTCGCCGGAAGAAGAAGTGGAGGACGACCGTTTCCTGCTGACCAAGCCGCGACAGATCCGCCAGTTGCTGCAGTCGCTGATCCAGCAGCGTTCGCAGGTCAGCGCGCACGTGGGCGGTCGCGACCAGGCCTTCTCGACCGCGTTGCTGGACCTGGACGAGGACAGCGTGCTGCTGGACCTGAGCGTCAACGAGGCCTCCAACCGCGCCGCCGAGCAGGCCGAGTACCTGCTGTGCTTCGCCCAACTGGACAAGGTGCGGGTGCGTTTCCGCATCGAAAGCCCGCAGCGCACCGACGACAACGGCCAGCCGGGCCTGCGCGCGCCGCTGCCGGAATCGCTCTACTACCTGCAGCGGCGCGAGCATTTCCGCCTGGAGACCCCGATCACCGATTCGCCGTTGTGCGTGCTGCGCATCGACGACGATGCCGGCCAGGTCGAACTGAAACTGCGCGTGGTGGACATCAGCGGCGGCGGCCTGGCGGTGGCGCTGGTACAGGGCCAGCCGATGCCGCAGCTGCAGCAGAGCTATCCGAACTGCGTGCTGCAGCTGCCCGATGCCGACGCCATCCGGCTGACCCTGCAGGTCTGCAACATGTATGTCTCCAAGCTCGCCAACGGCCAGGACACCCTGCGCGTGGGCATGCGCTTCCAGGACCTGCCGCGCGGTGCCGACGCGGCGATCCAGCGCTACGTGTTCCGCATCGAGCGCCAGCGCAGCGCCCGCAAGAGCGGCGTGCTTTCCTGAACGCCGCAAGCGGCCGGCCGATCCAGGTCTAAAGTTCGCCGTGGCCGCGCCGATCTAGCATCAGAGTCGCGCTTTCCCACCCACGCCACCACCCGCAATCCCGTGCGCACCAGGAGCACACGATGAACGACAAGACCACCTCCAATTCCGACGCCACCGGCGGCGAATTCCTCAGCTTCACCCTCGGCGAAGAACACTACGGCGTGGATATCCTCAAGGTGCAGGAAATCCGCGGCTACGACTCGGTCACCCGGGTCCCGGACGCCCCCGAGTACATCAAGGGCGTGATCAACCTGCGCGGCACCATCGTCCCGGTGATCGACCTGCGCCTGAAGCTGCGCCTGAAGGAAGCGCGCTACGACGCCTTCACCGTGATGATCGTGCTCAACGTCGAGAACCGCGTGGTCGGCATCGTGGTGGACAGCGTCTCCGACGTGATCCCGCTGAACGAAGAGCAGATCCGCCCGACCCCCGAGTTCGGCGCCGCGGTCGACACCCGCTTCATCTCGGGCATCGGCACCCAGGACGACAAGATGTTGATCCTGCTGGATATCGAGACCCTGCTCGACAGCGCCGAGTTCGGCCAGCAGCACGCCCACGTCGACGAAGCCGCCTGACCCCCGGCCGCTGCGGCGGCCTCCCGGCTGTAGACGAAACCCGCCGCAAGGCGGGTTTTTATTTGAAATGCGAACTGTTTATCACTTGGGCGAATCAAGTTAACCGGTTTCACGCCGATAGCTGAAGAGTGGCCGGCATCACACGGCCGTCACTTCAGCCCCCGTCCCCAAGGAGTCGTTCCATGAAACCGAGCTTTCCCATGCTGCTGGTCCTGCTGCTCGCCGCCAGCCCCAGCACCTTCGCCCAGTCCCAGCAGATGATCCCGCCGGAGATGGCCACCCGTTTCGTCGGCAAGGACGGCATGGTCTGCGGCAAGGTCGAGAAAGCCAAGTACGCGCAGAATTCCGAAGGCGAGCCGACCTTCCTGTACATGGGCGGCATGTTCCCGCGCCACACCTTCTCCGCCCGCATCGCCGGCGCCGACCGCAGCAAGTTCGGCTTCGCCCCGGAAACCCTGGAAGGCAAGGACGTGTGCGTGATCGGCAAGATCGAGCGGGACAGCTCGCGTGCCGAAATCCAGGTCAGCGCGCCGTCCAGCCTGAAGCTGGCCACCATCAAGTAAGCCTCAGCGCCGCCGTGCTGGACCCGTGCACACGGTCCGGCGCGGCGGCGTTTGCCTTTTTTGCCCCTTGTCGTCCCCCTCCGAATTATGGGAACCGCGCTCATGCAGTGGATTAAAGATCTGAAGGTGATGCCCAAACTGATGCTGGCGTTCGGCGTCGTGCTGGCGTTGATGCTGATCCAGGGCGTGGCCGCCTACCGCGGTCTTAACTCGCTCGATGGCGTGACCACGAATGTGTCGTCGCAGGTGGTACCCAGCGTGCGCACCGGCGGCGAAATGCGCGGCATCCTCGGCGAGTACCGCAACGCGGCCTACCAGAGCCTGATCCGCAGCAGCGATGCGCTGAAGAAGGAATCGGCCGCGCGCAAGGTTGCGCTGAAGAAGCAGATGGACCAGATCCTGGCCCAATATCCGCCCAAGATCGGCAGCCCGCAGGAAAAGACCATCTACGACCGTCTGGTCGCCGACTGGAAGAAGGCCAGCGCCTCCTACCAGTCCGTCGACGAAATGCTGCAGCTCGACCTGCACGACGACGCCATCGATACCTTCACCGGCGAGACCCGCACCCTGCACAACAAGGTGGTGGACGACGTCGTCGCCCTGATCGCCGAGAACGATCGCCAGGCCAAGGCCGCGGCCGACGCCGCCAGCGGCACCTATCGCAATGCCTCGGCAACCCTGCTGATCTGCCTGCTGATCGGCCTTGGCGCAGCGGTCGGTCTGGCCTTCCTGTTCGGGCGGATGCTCGCCAACAGCGTGCGCGATGCGGTCAAGGTGGCCAGCGACGTCGCCGCCGGCAAGCTCGACGGACATATCGACGCCAACAGCAAGGACGAGATCGGCGAGCTGATGCAGGCGCTCAAGCGCATGCAGCAGGACCTGCGCGGGCGCATCGAGCGCGACGCCGCGGTCGCCGCCGAGAACCTGCGCATCCGCACCGCGCTGGACAACTCCTCGACCGGCATGTTCATCGTCGACCTGGACTACAACATCGTCTACGCCAACCCGTCGATGCAGGGCCTCACCGACAAGTACGCCGAGCAGATCCACTCGGTGGCGCCGGCCTTCGATTCGAGCCTGCCGCTGGTCGGCTCGCCGGTGACGGTGCTGGAGTACGGCAACCAGCACGATCCCAAGACCCTGGCGGAGCTGGAAAAGAAGGGGGTGATGGAACGCGAGATGGCCTACGTCGACGCGCGCGTCGCCCAGACCATCACCGCCATCCGCGACCAGCACGGCACGCACATCGGCTTTGTCTGCGAATCGCGCGACCGCACCCTGGAAGCGCAGGTCGAGCAGGAAGTGGCCAAGATCGTGCGCGAGGCCGCCGCGGGCGACCTCAGCGGGCGCGTCGGCATCGAAGGCAAGCACGGCTTCTTCCTGCAGCTGGCGCAGCAGCTCAATGGCCTGCTGCAGGCCAACGGCGACAGCATCGGCCAAGTGTCCAGGCTGCTGACCGCGCTGTCGCAGGGCGACCTCACCGCGCGCATGCATGGCGATTTCCAGGGCGTGTTCGCGACCATGCGCGACGACGCCAACGCCACCGCCGAGCAGCTGGCGGCCATCGTCGGCCGCATCCAGCAGGCGGCGAACGCGATCAATGCCGCCGCCGGCGAGATCGCCGCCGGCAACGACGACCTGTCGCGCCGCACCGAGCAGCAGGCGGCGAATCTGGAAGAGACCGCCGCCTCGATGGAGGAACTGACCTCCACCGTGCGCCAGAACGCCGAGCACGCGCGCCAGGCCAATCAGTTGGCCGGCGGCGCCGCCACGGTCGCCTCGCAGGGCGGCAGTGTGGTCGGCCAGGTGGTGCAGACCATGAGCGGGATCGAGGCGTCCTCGAAGAAGATCGCCGACATCATCAGCGTCATCGACGGCATCGCCTTCCAGACCAACATCCTGGCGCTCAACGCCGCGGTGGAAGCCGCGCGTGCCGGCGAACAGGGCCGCGGCTTCGCGGTGGTCGCCAGCGAAGTGCGCACCCTCGCCCAGCGCTCGGCCAACGCCGCCAAGGAGATCAAGGGCCTGATCGACGCGTCGGTGAGCCAGGTGGCCAACGGCTCGACCCTGGTGCGCCAGGCCGGCCAGACCATGACCGAAATCGTCGCCTCGGTGCAGCGCGTCACCGACATCATGGGCGAGATCGCCGCCGCCTCGCAGGAGCAGTCGGCCGGCATCGAGCAGGTCAACCAGACCGTCACCCAGATGGACGAGACCACCCAGCAGAACGCCGCGCTGGTCGAAGAAGCCACCGCCGCCGCGCGTTCGATGGAAGAACAGGCCGGCCAGCTGATCGAGGCCGTGTCGATCTTCCGCGTCGAGCAGTCGGCGCAGGCCAGCGCGGTCCACGCGCCGCAGGCCGTGTCCGCGCCGCGGCCGGCAGCGCCGGCGAAGAAGCCTGCGGCCGTCGCCGCCGCCAAGCCGGCGGCGGTGCGTGCCCGCAAGGTCGAGCCGGCCCTGGCCGATTCGGACTGGCAGGAGTTCTGAGACAGGCCCGGCCTGTCGCTGCATCCCCCCATCCCCGGCCTGCGCGCCGGGGATTTTTTTGACCGCCGCGCCAGCGCGAGGATTGTCTACGGATCGGTCGCGCCGCGCGCTCAACTTCCCCGTTCCCGGAGCCGTTAAACCTTTGGGAACCTTTCCAAGGATCAGGTCGATGTCGTCTCGCTCGTTGCTCACCCGCCTCTCGGATCTGCCGCTGCGCCGCAAGTTCCTCTGGCAGACCTTGTTGCTGGGTGCCGGCATCGTCCTGCTGGCGGTGATTGCCGCGCGCATGCAGTACCTGGACATCCGCAACACGCGCGAGCAGGCACTGAAGAGCCAGATCGAGCTGGCGCTGGGCGTGGTGCGCGCCTATGCGGCCGAGGTGGACAAGGGCAGCATGCCGCTGGCCGAGGCGCAGCGCACCGCCCTGCGCACCCTGGAATCGATGCGCGCCCGCGACGGCGTGGACTACTTCTACGTGCACGACCTGCACCCGACCATGCTGATGCACCCCACCCGCCACGACCTGGTCGGCAAGGATATCGGCCAGGTGCTCAGCGCCGACGGCAAGCCGATCTTCCGCGAGTTCGTGAAGGCAGCCGAGGCCGGCGGCGGCTACGTCGACTACCTGTGGCCCAAGCCCGGCAGCGACAAGCCGGTCGAAAAAATCTCCTACAACGCCGCGTTCGCGCCCTGGCACTGGGTGATCGGCACCGGCGTGTACATGGACGACGTGCAGGCGCAGGCGCTGGTCTTCACCGGGGTGATGACCCTGGCCGGCGGCATCCTGGTGCTGCTCACCTTCGGCATCAACTGGTTGATCGGCAGTTCGGTGCTGCGACCGGTATCGCGCAGCCTGGAGGCGATCCGCGCGGTGTCGCGCGGCGACCTCAGCGTGCGCATCGACAATCCCGGCCGCGACGAGACCGGCGAGATGCTGCGCGCCACCGGCGAAATGATCCGGATGCTGGAGCGCTTTTCCAGCGAGACCGCGCAGATGGCCGTACTGCACGCCGACAAGGACATGTCCCACCGCATGCCGGAGGATTTCCCCGGCGTGTACGGCGACCTGGCTGCCAGCATCAACCGCATGATGTTCGAGCACCTGGACGCGATCGTCGACGCCATCGCGGTGCTCAACGAGTACGCCAACGGCGACCTGCATCGCGACGCACGCCGCCTGCCCGGCAGCCGCGCGGTGCTGCACGAATCGATGGACGCGGCCAAGGCCAGCCTGCTGGCGATCAACACCGAGATCAAGCGCCTGGCCGCTGCAGCCGCCGCCGGCGACTTCAGCGTGCGCGGCGACGCCGGCCGGTTCCAGCACGACTTCCGGCTGATGGTGCAGGACCTCAACGCGATGATGGAGGTCAGCGACCGCAACCTGGGCAAGCTGTCGACGCTGCTGCAGGCCATCGCCGCCGGCGACCTGAGCGCGCGCATGCACGGCGACTTCCACGGCGTGTTCGCAAGGATGCGCGAGGATGCCAATACCACCGCCGACCAGCTCGCCGACATCGTCGGCCGCATCCAGACCGCGGCGCGCAGCATTCACGGCGCCACCACCGAACTGGCCGCCGGCAACGACGACCTGTCGCGCCGCACCGAACAACAGGCGGCCAACCTGGAAGAGACCGCGGCCTCGATGGAGGAGCTGACCTCCACGGTCAAGCAGAACGCCGAGCACGCCCGCCAGGCCAACCAGCTCGCCACCGGCGCGGCCGCGGTGGCCTCGCAGGGCGGCCAGGTGGTCGGCCAGGTGGTCACCACCATGAACGGGATCGAGGCTTCGTCGAAGAAGATCGCCGACATCATCGGCGTGATCGACGGCATCGCCTTCCAGACCAACATCCTGGCACTCAATGCCGCGGTGGAAGCCGCCCGCGCCGGCGAACAGGGCCGCGGCTTCGCCGTGGTCGCCACCGAGGTGCGCACCCTCGCCCAGCGCTCGGCCAACGCCGCCAAGGAGATCAAGACGCTGATCGACGAGTCGGTCGGTCGCGTGAACGAAGGTTCTGCCCTGGTCGACCAGGCCGGTCGCACCATGCAGGAGATCGTCGCCTCGGTGCAGCGGGTGACCGACATCATCGGCGAGATCGCCGCGGCCTCGCAGGAGCAGTCGATGGGCATCGAGCAGGTCAGCCGCACCGTGGCGCAGATGGACCAGGCGATCCAGCAGAATGTCGCCGTGGTCGAGGAAGCCAGCGCCTCGGCGCGGGCGCTGGAAGACCAAGGCCGCCGGCTCGGCGAGGCGGCGGCAGTGTTCCGGCTGGACCCGGCGCAGGCCGGCGCGCACGGCAGCGCAGGCCCCAAGACCGCGCCCCCCGCACGCGGTGCGTCGCGGCAGGCGCCGCTGCGGCTGGTGCGCACGGCAGCCTCGACCATCGAGGCCGATTGAGCGGACATACCGTTGCGATAGAAACAATCACGCACGACACGCCGATTCGCACCACAGCACGGTTCAAGCTATCGCCGCGCTAGTCGATATCAGGATCACGCTTCGTGGTCCGCGCATGTCACCGCCGGATCACCACCGCGACCGTTCAGGGAGCACGTGATGCCCAGCCGCCGACATCCGCCATCGTCCACCCTCCCGTCGCGGCGCCGCGGCGTCGCACGCGTGCCCCTGTTCGGCATGGGCTCACGCCCGCCTGCGCGCGCCGCCACTGGCGCGGCGCTGCCCTCGCCGCGCTTCGTCTTCGCCGGCTGACCGCCGGCCGCCCTGCCTTTTTTCAACCCGCTGCTGCACATGGAATGCCCATGAACGTACTTGCGCACCTGAAAATCCGCGACAAGCTGATCTTCGCCTTCGCCGTGACCACGCTGCTGACGGTCGTGCTGGGGGGCTTTACCTACTCCCGGACCAGCCTGTCCATCGCCGAGCTCAAGCACATCCAGCACGATTGGGTGCCGGCGACCCAGGCACTGGCCGAGGTGCGCGCGCAACTGGGCGAATTCCGTACCTACGAACTGGCGCAACTGTCGCGCGCCGGCGATCCCCAGGCCCAGGCCGACTACTTCAAGCGCATGCAGAAGGTGCGCACGGAGGTGGCGAAGAACCAGCAGGTCATCGCCGCGATGATGCGAGACCAGAAGCAGGTGCAGATGTACGCCGGCGTGCAGGAGACGCTGAAGGCCTACCTGCAGGCCAACACCGAGATGGGTGCGGCGCTGCGCGCCGGCGACGTGGCGGGCGCACAGAAGATCTCCGACACCCAGTCGCGGACGCTGCGCCGGACCCTGTTCGAGCGCATCGTGGCGCTGACCCAGTACAACGTCGCCGAACTGAACCGGGAGATGGATCTCGCCGACAGCCAGCTGTCCAACACCAAGACCCTGATCGTGACGCTGCTCGGGCTGGCCGTGCTGTTCGCCAGCGTCACCGCCTGGCTGATCGCGCGCGGGATGGCGCGCCAACTGCACGCGGCCAAGCGCCTGTCGCAGGCGGTGGCGCGCGGCGAACTGGAGGGCGCCACCTATCCGCACGGCAAGGACGAGATCGGCGAGCTGATGGACGACATGCTGATCATGCGCTCGCGCATCCACAGCGTGATCCGCGCCCAGGAGGAGATGGCCCGGCAGCACGCGTGCGGCACCATCAGCTACCGCATGGACGAGAACGCCTTCCCCGGCGAGTACGGGCAGATGGTCAAGGGCACCAACGAACTGGTGGCCTCGCACATCGCAGTGAAGATGCGACTGCTACAGATCATCCAGCGCTATGCGATCGGCGACCTTTCCGAAGACATGGACCGCCTGCCCGGCGAGAAGGCCGTGCTCACCGAAACCATGGACATGGCCAAGCAGAACCTGACCGCGATGAGCGAGCAGATCAAGCAACTGGCGGAGGCGGCCGCGGCCGGCGCCTTCGGCACGCGCGGCGACCCGGAACGCTTCCAGTACGGGTTCCGGGTGATGGTGCAGGACCTCAATGCGATGATGGAGGTCAGCGACCGCAACCTGGGCGAGCTATCCACGCTGCTGCGGGCCATCGCCGCCGGCGACCTGACCGCGCGCATGCACGGCGAGTTCCATGGCGTGTTCGGTCGCATGCGCGACGACGCCAACGCCACCGCCGCACAGCTGGCGGCGATCGTCGGCCGCATCCATGCCGCGGCCGCCAACATCAATGTCGCCTCCACCGAGATCGCCAGCGGCAACGGCGACCTGTCGCGCCGCACCGAACAGCAGGCGGCCAGCCTGGAGCGCACCGCCGCCTCGATGGAAGAGCTGACCTCCACGGTCAAGCAGAACGCCGAGTACGCACGCCAGGCCAACCAGCTTGCGGCCGGCGCCGCCGCGGTAGCCTCGCAGGGCGGCGACGTGGTCGGCCACGTGGTCACCACCATGAACGGGATCGAGGCCTCGTCGAAGAAGATCGCCGACATCATCGGCGTGATCGACGGCATCGCCTTCCAGACCAACATCCTGGCACTGAACGCGGCCGTCGAGGCCGCGCGCGCCGGCGATCAGGGCCGCGGCTTCGCCGTGGTCGCCACCGAGGTGCGCACCCTCGCCCAGCGTTCGGCCAATGCCGCCAAGGAGATCAAGACGCTGATCGACGAGTCGGTGGGCCGCGTCGCCGAAGGCTCGGCCCTGGTCGACCAGGCCGGCCGCACCATGAGCGAGATCGTGACCTCGGTGCGTCGCGTCACCGACATCATGGGCGAGATCGCCGCCGCCTCGCAGGAGCAGTCCGCCGGCATCGAGCAGGTCAACCAGACCGTGGTGCAGATGGACGAGAGCACCCAGCAGAACGCCGCGCTGGTGGAAGAAGCCACCGCCGCGGCGCGCTCGATGGAGGAACAGGCCGGCCAGTTGGGCGCGGCCATCGCCGCTTTCAAGCTGGACACCTACCAAGGCGTGGCCGCCAACGCGCCGATTGCGCAAGCCGCGCCGGCCCCGGCCCGCGCCAGGCCGCGTGCGGCAGCGCGCCCGCGCCCCGCCAGCGCCGCCGCCAGCGAGGCCCAGTGGCAGGAGTTCTGAGCCCGCAGGCCACCGCCGGCGGTCTTTCCTGACTGTCAGCTGTCAATTTCGTCCGTTCCCGGCCGATAACCCGATTGACCGACCATCGCTGCGCATCATGGCCATCCAGACTCCCGCTTCGCCCTCCTCCGGTTCCGACAATCGCGACTTCGACTTCAGCGACCGCGATTTCAAGCGGGTCTGCGACCTGATCTACCAGAAGGCCGGCATCGCCCTGGCCCCGGCCAAGCGCGACATGGTCTACGGCCGGCTGTCGCGGCGCCTGCGCGTGCTGGGCCTGCGCTCGTTCCGCGACTACCTGGACTGGCTGGAGCGCGACGGCGGCGACGAATGGGAGGCGTTCACCAATGCGCTGACCACCAACCTGACCTCGTTCTTCCGCGAGCCGCACCATTTCGAGCGGCTGCGCGAAGAGTTGCAGAAGCACTCCGGCGCGGCGCCGCTGAAGATCTGGTCCTGCGCCTCGTCCACCGGTGAGGAGCCCTACTCGCTGGCGATCACCGCCTGCGAGGCGTTCGGCACGCTGACCCCGCCGGTGCGGATCCTGGCCACCGACGTCGACACCCAGGTGCTGGCCACCGCCTCGCGCGGCGTGTACGCGCTGGAACGCGTCGCCAGCCTCGATCCCGCCCTCAAGCGCAAGTATTTCCAGCGCGGCAGCGGTGCCAACGAAGGCCAGTGCCGGGTGCTGCCGGCGCTGCGCGACCTGCTCGAGTTCCGCCAGCTCAACCTGCTGGAACCGCGCTACGACGTGGCCGGCCCGTACCTGGCGCTGTTCTGCCGCAACGTGATGATCTATTTCGACAAGCCCACCCAGCGCGGCATCCTGTCGCGGCTGATTCCGCACCTGGACGACGACGGCATGCTCTACACCGGCCATTCGGAAAACTATCTGCATGCGGCCGACCTGATCCAGCCCTGCGGCCGCACGCTGTATCGCCGGGCGCAGAAGGATCGCGCATGAGCGCCGCGGCCATGGCCCTGGACCAGGTGATGCGCTATCACGACACGCGCTTCCAGACGATGGCGGCCAAGCTGTTGCCGACCCAGTACCTGGTGGTGGACGACGACACCGCGCTGACCACCATCCTGGGCTCGTGCGTGGCCGCCTGCATCCGCGACCCGCTGCTGAAGATCGGCGGCATGAACCACTTCATGCTGCCCGACGGCCAGAGCGGCGACGGCGCGCCGGCCCGCTACGGCAGCTATGCGATGGAAGTGCTGATCAACGACCTGCTTAAGCGCGGCGCCGCCCGCAACCGCCTGGAAGCCAAGGTGTTCGGCGGCGGCAACGTGCTCAAGGGCTTCACCAACAATCCGGTCGGCACGCGCAACGCCGACTTCGTGCTGAACTACCTCAAGGCCGAACATATCCCGGTGGTGGCCGAGGATCTGCGCGGCATCCATCCGCGCAAGATCTGGTTCTTTCCCGCTACCGGCCGCGTGGTCGTGCAGCGCCTGCCGCACGCGCACGAGGAAGCCGAAATCGCCGCGGCCGAGTCGGCGGTGCGCGCCCGTCTCGCCAAAGCCCCCGTCACCGGTGCCGTGGAGTTGTTCGAATGAGCCTGGAAGCCCCTTGCCGCGTGCTGATCGTCGACGACTCGGCGGTCGTGCGACAGATCCTTACCGAAATCCTGTCGGGCGCGCCCGGCGTGGAAGTGGTCGGCTCGGCCGCCGACCCGCTGCTGGCGCGCGAGAAGATCAAGCGCCTGAATCCGGACGTGATCACCCTGGACGTGGAAATGCCGCGCATGGACGGGCTGGCGTTCCTGGAAAACCTGATGCGGCTGCGGCCCACGCCGGTGGTGATGATTTCCTCGCTGACCGAGCGCGGCGCCGACACCACCTTGCAGGCGTTGTCGCTGGGCGCGGTCGACTTCGTCTCCAAGCCCAAGCTCGACGTTGCCCGCGGGCTCGAGGAGTACGCCGAAGAGATCATCGCCAAGGTCAAGAACGCGTCCAAGGCCAAGGTCCGCGCCCTGGACCGGCCGGCCGCGCCGAAACCGGCCGGCGCCACCGCCACGCCCGCCGCGGTGTCCTCGCTGAAGTTCCGCACCACCGACCGGCTGATCGCCATCGGCGCCTCCGCCGGCGGCACCGAAGCGCTGCGCGTGGTGCTGGAAGGCATGCCGGCCGACGCGCCTGCGGTGGTCATGACCCAGCACCTGCCGGCCGGCTTCAGCACCGCCTTCGCCGACCGCCTCAACCGGCACTCGGCCATGGCCGTGCGCGAAGCGACCGAAGGCGAAGCGATCCTGCCCGGCCACGCCTACCTGCCGCCCGGCGGCAAGCACCTGCAGGTGATCCGCGACGGTGCGCGCTGGCGCTGCAAGATCGACGACGGCCCTCCGGTCAACCGGCACAAGCCGGCGGTGGACGTGCTGTTCCAGTCGGTGGCACGCAACGCCGGCGCCAACGCCATCGGCGCGATCCTCACCGGCATGGGCGACGACGGCGCGCGCGGCCTGCTGGAAATGCTGCAGGCCGGGGCCAGCACCCTGGTCCAGGACGAGGCCACCAGCGTGGTCTGGGGCATGCCCGGCACCGCCTTCCGCCTGGGCGCGGCGCAGGAGGTCTTGCCGCTGGACAAGATCGCCGAGCGCCTGATCGCGCTGTCCGTGCAGGCGCGCTGACACCATGCCGGGCCGCCGCGTCACAACGTCGAGCGTGCCCAGCGACGTCAGCGTGGAGGCGGCGCGGGTGGCATCGGCCCGTTCCGAACTGGACCTGCTGCTCTGCCTGCAGTACGCACCGGAAGGCGTGCTGATCGTCGATCCGCAGGCGCGTGTGGTTGCCTTCAACCACACCGCCGAGGCGCTGTGGAACCGTCCCCGCGCGCAGGTGCTGGGGCGGCCGCTCGGCGAGTTGGCCGATGCCGACGTGCGCGACGACTTCCTCGCGCATTGCCTGCACGACGGCGGCAGCGGCAGCTACGAGCTGCTGTTGCGCGACTACGATGGCGCAGCGCGCTGGCTGGCGGTGAGCGCGGCGCGGGCACCGCAGCACTACAGCCAATTGCAGGTGCTGTTCGTGCGCGACATCAGCGCCGAGCGCGCTCGCGACGCCAGGATGCGACTGCTGTCGCTGGCACTGGACTCCAGCGACGCCGCCATCGTCGTCTGCGATCCGGAGTTGAACATCCTCTACGTCAACGCCGGCTTCAGCCAGGTGTTCGGCTATGCCGAGAGCGAAGTGCTGGGGCATCTGCCGAGCAACGTGTTGGCCGGCCCCGGTACCGACCTGCAGACCGTGCAGCAGACCCGCGAGCGCGTGCGCGCCGGTTTCGGCCACCAGGCCGACATCCTGGTCTATCGCAAGGATGGCACGCCGCTGTGGGCCACCCTGGTGGCCACCCCCATCGCCAGCGAGGATGGCAGCCAACAGCACTACATCCTCTCGTTCACCGACATCACCCAGAGCAAGATGCACGAGGTGCTGCACAAGAACGTGCTGGATGCGCTGGTCCGCGAACAGCCGCTGATCGAGGTCGCCACGCTGATCTGCAAGGAGGTCGAGCGCATCGCGCCGGAACTGATGGCCGCGATCGTGAGTGTCGACGGCAGCGGCTGCCTGCAGCCGCTGGCGGCGCCGAGCATGCCGGCGCGGTTCGGCGAGACCATGAACAACATGCGCGCCGGACCGCGTGCCGGCGCCCTCGCCACCTCGATCTGGCGCGGCAAGCAGGTGCTCGTGCTCGACCCGCGCACCGACCCGCTGTTCGCCGACTACATGGGGCTGGTGCAGCATGTGGAGTTGGGTACCTGCGTGGCCACCCCGATCAAGTCCAGCAGCGGTCGCGTCCTCGGCAGCTTCGCGCTGTGCTATCGGCAGGTGCGCGAGCCATTGGCCTGGCACCTGCGCCTGATCGAGCTCTGCGTGCATCTGTGCGCCTTGGCGCTGGAACGCGAGCAGACCAGGGCACGCGTGCACCAGCTCGCGTTCTACGACTCGCTCACCGGCCTGCCCAACCGGGTGATGTTCAGCGCCCGCGCCGAGCAGGCGCTGGCCGCCGCCGAGCATCAGGGCGCACCGGTGGCGATCCTGTTCGTGGACCTCGACCGCTTCAAGCGCGTCAACGAGACCCAGGGCCATGCCGCCGGCGACGGCCTGTTGCGCGACATCGCCCGGCGCATCGGCGACACCCTGGGCCTGACCGATCTGGTCGGTCGCCAGGCCGGCGACGAGTTCGTGCTGATGCTGCCGAACTGCAGCGTCGAACAGGCCGCCGGCGTCGCCGAGCGCCTGCTGCTGGTTCTGGCCGAGCCGCTGGTGGTGGGCCAGGTGACCCTGCACCCCAGCGCCAGCATCGGCGTGGCCATGTTCCCCGACGACGGCCGCGACATCGAGACCTTGCTGCGCCATGCCGACCTGGCCATGTTCCGGGCCAAGCGCGAGGGCGGCGACAGCGTGCGTTACTTCAGTTCCGACATGAACCGCATGGCGCAGGAACGCGTGGCAATGGAGACCGCGCTGCGCGACGCCCTGCATCGCAACAAACTGCAGCTGCACTACCAGCCGCAACTGGACAGCCAGGCGCCGCACGCGCTGTACGGCGTGGAGGCGCTGCTGCGCTGGGAACATCCCAATCTCGGCGCGATCTCGCCGGCGCGGTTCGTGCCGATGGCCGAAGAATGCGGGTTGATCGACGAACTCGGGCAGTGGGTCTTGCGCGAAGCCTGCCGGCAGATGGCCGACTGGCGTCTGCGCGGCATCGCGGTGCCGCGCGTGGCGGTGAACCTGTCGGCGAACAACTTCGCCGACCCCGAATTGCCCACGCGGGTGGAAGGCCTGCTCACCGCGTCCGGCCTGCAACCGTCCGACCTGGCACTGGAAATGACCGAGAGCGTCATGCTCTCCAACACCAACGCGGTGCTGGCCAACCTGCGCCAGTTGCAGGCCAGCGGCGTGCTGCTGTCGCTGGACGACTTCGGCACCGGCTATTCCAGCCTCAGCCATCTGCACCAGTTGCCGGTCAACGAGCTCAAGCTGGACATGAGCTTCGTCAGCGACCTGGAGCACTGCCAGACTTCGCGAGCGCTGACCACCTCGGTCCTGCGGATCGGCGAAACCCTGGGCATGCACACGGTCGCCGAGGGCGTGGAAACCGAAGCGCAACGCGCGTTCCTGGCGCGGCTGGGCTGCCGCGTGCTGCAGGGCTTCCTGTTCGCGCCGGCGCTGCCGGCGGCGGCGCTGGAACACTGGCTGCAGGGGCGAGCGTCCGCACCACAGGCCTAGCGCAGGCAAGCGGCGAACCCACCGTCGTACGCACCACAGGCACCACCAACGAAAAAGCCCGGCAGTGCCGGGCCTCTTCGTTGCGACCGTGCCGCACGGGCGGCACGTCGCATCAGCGCATCGCCGGGGCGATCAGGCCGCGACCGTCGCGGCCACGTCCTGGTAGTCCTGGATCTGATCGAAGTTCATGTAGCGATAGATCTGTTCGCCACTGGTCTTGATCACGCCCACGTCGGCCATGTACTCGTCCTTGGTGGGGATGCGGCCCAGGCGCGAGCAGATCGCCGCCAGTTCCGCCGAGCCCAGGTACACGTTGGTGTTGCGGCCCAGGCGGTTGGGGAAGTTGCGGGTGGAGGTCGAGAACACCGTGGCGCCCTCGCGCGCCTGCGCCTGGTTGCCCATGCACAGCGAGCAGCCCGGCATTTCCATGCGCGCGCCGGCGGCGCCGAAGGTGCCGTAGTGGCCTTCCTTGGTCAGCTCCGAGGCGTCCATCTTGGTCGGCGGCGCGACCCACAGGCGGGTCGGGATGTCGCGCTTGCCTTCCAGCAGCTTGGCCGCGGCACGGAAGTGGCCGATGTTGGTCATGCACGAGCCGATGAACACTTCGTCGATCGCCGCACCGGCGACGTCGGACAGGGTCTTCACGTCGTCCGGGTCGTTCGGGCAGGCCACGATCGGCTCGTGGATGTCGGCCAGGTCGATCTCGATCACCGCCGCGTACTCGGCGTCGGCATCGGGCTCGAGCAGCTGCGGGTCGGCCAGCCACTCCTCCATCTTCTTGATCCGCCGCGCCAGCGAACGCGCGTCGGCATAGCCTTCGGCGATCATCCACTTCAGCAGGGTGATGTTGCTGGTCAGGTACTCGACGATCGGCTCCTTGTTCAGGCGCACCGTGCAGCCGGCGGCCGACCGCTCGGCGGAGGCGTCGGACAGTTCGAACGCCTGCTCCACCTTCAGCTCCGGCAGGCCTTCGATCTCCAGGATGCGGCCGGAGAAGATGTTCTTCTTGCCCTGCTTGGCCACGGTCAGCAGGCCCTGCTTGATCGCGTACAGCGGGATCGCGTTGACCAGATCGCGCAGGGTCACGCCCGGCTGCATCTGCCCCTTGAAGCGCACCAGCACGCTCTCGGGCATGTCCAGCGGCATGACGCCGGTGGCGGCGGCGAAGGCGACCAGACCGGAACCGGCCGGGAACGAGATGCCGATCGGGAAGCGGGTGTGCGAATCGCCGCCGGTGCCGACGGTGTCGGGCAGCAGCATGCGGTTGAGCCAGCTGTGGATCACGCCGTCGCCCGGACGCAGCGACACGCCGCCGCGGGTGGAGATGAACTCCGGCAGGGTGTGGTGGGTCTTGACGTCCACCGGCTTCGGATACGCCGCGGTGTGGCAGAACGACTGCATCACCAGGTCGGCGGAGAAGCCCAGGCAGGCCAGGTCCTTCAGCTCGTCGCGGGTCATCGGGCCGGTGGTGTCCTGCGAGCCCACCGAGGTCATCTTCGGTTCGCAGTAGGTGCCCGGGCGCATGCCCTGGCCTTCCGGCAGGCCGCAGGCGCGGCCGACCATCTTCTGCGCCAGCGAGAAGCCCTTGCCGGTGTCCGGCGGGTCCATCGGCAGGCGGAACAGGGTCGAGGCCGGCAGGCCCAGGAACTCGCGCGCCTTGGCGGTGAGGCCGCGACCGACGATCAGCGGGATGCGGCCGCCGGCGCGCACTTCGTCGAACAGCACGTCCGACTTCATCGCGAACTCGGCGATCACCTGCCCGTTCTTCAGCGCCTTGCCCTCGTACGGACGCAGTTCGACCACGTCGCCGTGCTCCATCTGCGACACGTCCAGCTCGATCGGCAGCGCGCCGGCGTCTTCCATGGTGTTGTAGAAGATCGGCGCGATCTTCGACCCCAGGCACACGCCGCCGAAGCGCTTGTTGGGGATGTACGGGATGTCCTCGCCGGTCCACCACAGCACCGAGTTGGTCGCCGACTTGCGCGAGGAACCGGTGCCGACCACGTCGCCGACGTAGGCGACCAGGTGGCCCTTGGCCTTGAGGTCGGCGATGGCCTGGATCGGGCCGCGCTTGCCGTCTTCTTCCGGCTCGAACGGCGCGCCGTCGCGCTTGTTCTTCAGCATCGCCAGCGCGTGCAGCGGGATGTCCGGGCGGGTGGTGGCGTCCGGCGCCGGCGACAGGTCGTCGGTGTTGGTCTCGCCCGGCACCTTGAACACGGTGATGGTCAGGCTCTGCGGCACTTCCGGCTTGCTGGTGAACCACTCGGCCTCGGCCCAGCTCTGCAGCACGGCCTTGGCGTGCGCATTGCCGGCCTCGGCCTTTTCCTGCACGTCATGGAAGGCGTCGAAGATCAGCAGCGTGTGCTTGAGGCCCTCGGCGGCGACGGCGCCCAGCTCGGCGTTGTCCAGCAGCTCGACCAGCGGATGGATGTTGTAGCCGCCAAGCATGGTGCCCAGCAGCTCGGTGGCGCGGGTGGGCGAGATCAGCGGGGTGGTCTCGCTGCCGAAGGCGACCGCGGCCAGGTACGAGGCCTTGACCTTGGCGGCGTCGTCGACGCCGGCCGGCACGCGCTGGCTCAGCAGCTCGACCAGGAACTGCTCCTCGCCGGCCGGCGGGTTCTTCAGCAGTTCGATGACCTGCGCGGTCTGCTGCGCGCTCAGCGGCAGCGGCGGGATTCCGAGCGCGGCGCGCTCTGCAACGTGGTGGCGATAGGCTTCCAACATGCGGGTTCTCCGGAAAAATACGGTGGGGATGTGCGGCAGCGGCGGCGCGGCGTCAGCCGGCAGGCTTGGGGACGATGATCTTCAGGCCTTTGAAGTAATCGCGGAAAAAACGGTCGTCGTGGGTGATCAGGCCATCGCATTGCAGCAGCGCATGCGCACCGATCAGGAAATCGGCCACCACCCGCTCGCGCTTGCCGCCACGGGCGCGGAAGCGGCGCTGCATCTCGCCGGCGCGCAAGGCCGACTTGGCCTCCAGCGCGCTGAAGCGGATGCTCATGTCCTCCAGCACCGACAAGGCCTCGGCACCGTCGCGCAGCGCGCTGCAGACTTCGGCCAGGACGATGTCGCAGACCACCACCGGGCCGGTGCTCAGGCACTGGCGCAGGCAGGCTTCGGTGGCGTCGGCCTGCGGGCCGTCGGCCAGCAGGTCCACCAGCACGGACGAGTCGATGGCGATCATGCGCCGGCGTCGGGCTCGGGTTCGAACGGATCGCCCGGGGCACGGCCGCGGATGGCGCGCATCGCCTCGTCGGTGCTGGCGAAGCCGTCGAGCTTGAAGCGGCCGCGGGCGCGCGAGATGGCATCGTCGACGCTCTTGCGCAGGATGATCCGGCCGCCATCCAGTTCCACCTTCAGGATGGTGCCCTTGCTCAGGCCCAGCGCATCGCGCACGGCCTTCGGCAGGGTGATCTGACCGCGTTCGGCGACAGTGGCTTCCATCGGGCGGGCTCCACAAGGTATGTACGAATTTTACATACTTGAAGCGTCATACTCAAGCCCGCATACAGCGGCGGTCACACCTGCCATACACACTGAATCGGTCAGAATGACCGCAGTCCCTACAGCCGCGACGCCATAGGAGTTCCGTGATGAGCGATTCCTTTTCCACCCGCGCCTCGCTCGAGGTCAACGGCCAACGCTACGCCTACTACAGCCTGCCCAAGCTCGCCGAGCGCTTCGATATCGCCCGCCTGCCCTACTCGCTGAAGATCCTGCTGGAAAACCTGTTGCGCCACGAAGACGGCGGCGTGACCGTGGGCAAGGACCACATCGAGGCGGTGGCCAAGTGGGATCCCAAGGCCGAACCCGACACCGAGATCGCCTTCATGCCGGCGCGCGTGGTGCTGCAGGACTTCACCGGCGTGCCCTGCGTGGTCGACCTGGCGGCGATGCGCGATGCGGTGGTCAAGCTCGGCGGACGCCCGGAGCAGATCAACCCGCTGATCCCCTCGGAACTGGTGATCGACCATTCGGTGCAGGTGGACGTGTTCGGCAAGCCCGACGCGCTGGACCTCAACGGCAAGATCGAATTCCAGCGCAACAAGGAACGCTACGGCTTCCTGCGCTGGGGCCAGAAGGCCTTCGACAACTTCAAGGTGGTGCCGCCGAACACCGGCATCGTGCACCAGGTCAACCTGGAGCACCTGGCGCGGGTGGTGATGACCGGCGAGCGCGACGGCGAGGCGATCGCCTACCCGGACACCGTGTTCGGCACCGACAGCCACACCACCATGATCAACGGCATCGGCGTGCTCGGCTGGGGCGTGGGCGGCATCGAGGCGGAAGCGGCGATGCTCGGCCAGCCCTCTTCGATGCTGATCCCGCAGGTGGTGGGCTTCAAGCTCACCGGCAAGCTGCCCGAAGGCGCCACCGCCACCGACCTGGTGCTGACGGTGACGCAGATGCTGCGCAAGCACGGCGTGGTCGGCAAGTTCGTCGAGTTCTTCGGCGACGGCCTGCAGCACCTGCCGCTGGCCGACCGCGCCACCATCGGCAACATGGCGCCCGAGTACGGCGCCACCTGCGGCATCTTCCCGATCGACGCCGAATCGCTGACCTATCTGCGCCTGTCCGGGCGCAGCGAGGAGCAGATCGCGCTGGTCGAGGCCTACGCCAAGGCGCAGGGCCTGTGGCACGACGCCGACAGCGCGCATGCCGAATACAGCGCCGTCCTGGAACTGGACATGGGCGACGTCAAGCCGTCGCTGGCCGGTCCCAAGCGCCCGCAGGATCGCGTGCTGCTGGAAGACATGCAGCGCAACTACCGCGACAGCCTGGTGCCGTTCGCCGACGCGCGCGCCAAGCGCCGCAGCGATGCCGTGCAGGAAGACCGGCTCAAGAACGAAGGCGGCGGCGGCACTGCGGTCGGCGCCCAGGCGGCGCATGCGCAGGACGCCGAGGCCAGCGGCGCTGGCTGGCAGCTGCGCGACGGCGCGGTGGTGATCGCGGCGATCACCTCCTGCACCAACACCTCCAACCCGGCGGTGATGCTCGGCGCCGGCCTGCTCGCGCGCAATGCCGTGGCCAAGGGCCTGAAGGCGCAGCCGTGGGTCAAGACCTCGCTCGGGCCGGGCTCGCTGGTGGTCACCGACTACCTCAAGAAAGCCGGAGTGATGGGCGACCTGGAACAGCTCGGCTTCTACGTGGTCGGCTATGGCTGCACCACCTGCATCGGCAACTCCGGCCCGCTGCCCGAGGACGTCTCCGCGGCGATCGCCAAGGACGACCTGGTGGTGGCCTCGGTGCTGTCGGGCAACCGCAACTTCGAAGGCCGCGTGCATCCGGAAGTAAAGATGAACTACCTGGCCTCGCCGCCGCTGGTGGTCGCCTACGCCATCGCCGGCACCACCGACATCGACCTGACCCGCGACCCGCTCGGCACCGGCAGCGACGGCCAGCCGGTGTACCTGCGCGACATCTGGCCGAGCAACAAGGAGATCGGCGACACCATCGCCGCCACGGTCGGCCCGGAGATGTTCAAGCAGAACTACGCCGACGTGTTCAAGGGCGACAGCCGCTGGAACACCATCGCCTCGCCCGATGGCGAGCTGTACGCGTGGGACGGCGCCTCCACCTACATCAAGAACCCGCCCTACTTCGACGGCATGACCATGCAGGTCGGCCGCATCGAGGACGTGCACGGCGCGCGCGTGCTGGGCCTGTTCGGCGATTCGATCACCACCGACCACATCTCCCCGGCCGGCAACATCAAGAAGGACTCGCCGGCGGGCCGCTTCCTGCAGGAGCGCGGCGTGCAGCCGGCCGACTTCAACAGCTACGGCAGCCGCCGCGGCAACGACGACGTCATGGTCCGCGGCACCTTCGCCAACATCCGCATCAAGAACCTGATGTTCGGCGGCGAGGAAGGCGGCAACACCCTGTACCACCCGCCCGGTGGCGGCCAGCCGGAAAAGCTGGCGATCTACGACGCGGCGATGAAGTACAAGGCCGACGGCGTGCCGCTGGTGGTGATCGGCGGCAAGGAGTACGGCACCGGCTCCTCGCGCGACTGGGCAGCCAAGGGCACCAACCTGCTCGGGGTCAAGGCGGTGATCGCCGAGAGCTTCGAACGCATCCACCGCTCCAACCTGGTGGGCATGGGCGTGCTGCCGCTGCAGTTCCTGGAAGGCCAGAACGCGCAGAGCCTGGGCCTGGACGGCTCGGAGGTCTTCGAGATCACCGGCCTGCAGGACGGCGCCAGCAAGCGCGCCAAGGTCGTCGCGACCAAGGCCGACGGCAGTGCGCAGTCCTTCGAGGTGGCGGTGATGCTGCTGACCCCGAAGGAAGTGGAGTACTTCCGCCACGGCGGCCTGCTGCAGTACGTGCTGCGGCAGTTGGCTGCGCGCTGACCGACCCGGCGGTTTCCAACAGCGGAAGCCCGGCCCCCGCGCCTGCGCGGGGGCGCTGCGCCGGCACGCGAACCCGTGGTTCGCAAGCGCGCCGGCTCGCCCACCACGGCGGCCTGCTGCAGTACGTGCTGCGTCAGTTGGCCGCGCGCTGACCGACCCTGCGGTTTCCGGCAGCGGAAACCCGGCCCCCGCGCCAGCGCGGGGGCGCTGCGCCGGCACGCGAACCAATGGTTCGCAAGCGTGCCGGCTCGCCCACCACGGCGGCCTGCTGCAGTACGTGCTGCGTCAGTTGGCTGCGCGCTGATCCGCCCGCGGGTGTCCGACAGCGGAAGCCCGGCCCCCGCGACTGCGCGGGGGCGCTGCGCCGGCGCGCGAACCCGTGGTTCGCAAGCGTGCCGGCTCGCCCACCACGGCGGCCTGCTGCAGTACGTGCTGCGTCAGTTGGCTGCGCGCCGATCCGCCCGCGGGTGTCCGACAGCGGAAGCCCGGCCCCCGCGACTGCGCGGGGGCGCTGCGCGGTGGCTCAGGGCACGTCCTCGTCGCTGCGCAAGGCGCGCAGCAAGCCGATCATGTACAGCACCAGGATGAACGAGAACGGCAGGCCGCACAGCACCACCGCGGTCTGCATCGCGGTGAAGTTGCCGGCCAGCAGCAGTCCGATGCTGGCCACCGTGATGCCCGCCGCCCAGAACACGCGCAGCCAGATCGGCGCATCGTGCTCGTCCTCCGTGCCGCCCTCGACCCGACGCGTACACAGGTTGGCGATCATCAAGGTGCCCGAATCCACCGGGGTCAGGAACAGCACGAAGCCGATCACCACCGCGGCGCCGGCCACGTACGGCGCGGCGGGCAGATATTCCAGCAGCTTGAACAGGGTCATCGCCGCATCGTGCTGCGCCACCTGGCCCAGAACCGCCTGGCCATGGTTGAGCACCAGATCGATCGCGGTGTTGCCGAAGATCGACAACCACGCCAGGGTGAAACCCAGCGGGATCAGCAACACCCCCAGAATCACCTCGCGAATGGTGCGGCCGCGCGAGATCCGGGCGACGAACAGCCCCACGAACGGCGCCCAGGCGATCCACCACGCCCAATAGAACAGCGTCCACGAGCCGAGCCAGGTGCGCCCGTTGCGATCGTTGAGATACATCTCGAAGCTCTTGCGCACGAACGCGGCCAGATAGTCGCCGGTGTTCTGCACCAGGCCGTCCAGCAGGTGCAGGGTCGGCCCGGTGCACAGCACGAACAGCAGCAGCACGCACAGCAGGCGCACATTGAGGTTGGACAGCCAGGCGATGCCCTTCTCCACCCCGGCGACCACGCCCAGCGTCGCCACCGCCATCATCGCCAGCACGATCAGCACCAGCACCTGCGGGGTATTGGGAAGGCCGAACAGGTAGACCAGGCCCGATTGCAGCACCAGCGCGCCGATGCCCAGGTTGGTGACCATGGAGATCAGCGTGGCCAGGATGCCGAAGCCATCCACCATGTCGCCGATGCGGCCATGCACGCGGTCGCCGAAGACCGGCTGCAATGCCGAGCGCAACGCCAGCGGCAGGTTGCGGCGATAGGCGAAATACCCCAGCGCCACGCCCACCAGCGCGTACAGCGCCCAGCCGTGCAGCCCCCAGTGCAGAAAGGTCAGCACCAGCGCCTCGCGCGCGGCCGCCGCGGTGCCGCCAGGCTGTCCGGGCGGGCTCAGGAAATGATCCAGCGGCTCGTAGGCACCGTAGTACAGCAGCGCGATGCCGATACCGGCGGAAAACAGCATCGACACCCAGGCCACGTAGCCGAACGCCGGCACTTCGTCGTTGCGGCCCAGGCGGATGCGCCCGTACGGCGAAGCCGCCAGCCACAGCACGAACCCCAGGCACGCCACGATCAACACCATGTACCACCAGCCGAAACCGGCCGACACCCCGGCCTGCGCCCATTGCAGCCAGTGTTCGCTGGCCTCGGGGAAGAGCACGGTGAGCAGCCCGAGCACGCCGATGGACAGCGATGCGCTGAAGAACACGAAGCGATTCAGGCGCAGGGCCGAGCGCTTGGGAGGAGCCTGGAAAGACATGCAGTTGTCTCATCGGTCCGGATGGGCGCATGGGCAAGGCCGGACCGGAAACCGGGCCCATGGCGTGGGGGGCGGGTGCATCGTATGGTTTATTGATTGAACGTTCAATCAATAAAAAGCATAATGGCCGCCAGCCGATCCCGTGGGATCGAAGACCGTGGAGCCGCGATGCCCAAGAAAGGCGTGGAACCGATCCGCCGCGAGCAGCTGATCCGTGCCACTTTCCAGACCATCGACGAGATCGGCATGGCCGATGCGACCGTCGCCACCATCGCCAGGAAGGCCGGGCTTTCCAGCGGCATCGTCGCCCACTACTTCGGCGACAAGGACGGCCTGCTCAATGCCGCGATGCGGCAGATCCTGCGCGATCTGCGCGCCGCGGTGTCGCGCTGCCGCGGCGCGTCCGAGGACACCCCGCGTGCGCAACTGCGCGCCATCGTCGATGGCAATTTCGACGACAGCCAGGTCAACGGCGCGGCCATGCGCGTCTGGCTGACCTTCTGGGCCGCGAGCATGCACCAGCCGGAACTGGCGCGGCTGCAGCGGGCCAACGATCAGCGCCTGTTCTCCAACCTGTGCCATCAGTTCAACCGGGCGCTGCCGCGGGCGCAGGCGCGCCAGTCCGCGCGCGGGCTGGCCGCGATGATCGACGGCCTGTGGTTGCGCGGCAGCCTGGTCGGCGCCGCCTTCGATACCGGCAAGGCGCAGCGCATCGCCTACGAATACATCGACTTCCAACTGCGGGCCGACACGCCCTGACGCGCGCCTGCCGCGCCCACCGCCTTTCCAGGAGCCCCCATGACCGCCCTTCCCGTCCAACAGCTCTACATCCACGGTCGCCTGGTCGATGCCAGCAGCGGCAGGACCTTCCAGACCGTCAATCCGGCCAACGGCCAGGTCCTGGCCGAGGTGCAGATCGCCAGCCAGGCCGACGTCGAGCGCGCCGTGCAGAGCGCGGCCGCAGGCCAGAAGGTCTGGGCCGCGATGACCGCGATGGAGCGCTCGCGCATCCTGCGCCGCGCCGTGGATCTGCTGCGCGCGCGCAACGACGCCCTGGCCCGGCTGGAAACCCTGGACACCGGCAAGGCGCTGAGCGAGACCACCAGCGTGGACATCGTCACCGGCGCCGACGTCCTGGAGTACTACGCCGGCCTGGCCACCGCGATCGAAGGCATCCAGTTGCCGCTGCGCGCATCGAGCTTCTTCTACACCCGCCGCGAGCCGCTGGGCGTGGTCGCCGGCATCGGTGCCTGGAACTATCCGATCCAGATCGCCCTGTGGAAATCGGCCCCGGCGCTGGCCGCGGGCAACGCGATGGTGTTCAAGCCGTCCGAAGTCACCCCGCTGAGCGTGCTGGAGCTGGCCAAGCTCTACACCGAGGCCGGCGTGCCGGACGGCGTGTTCAACGTGGTGCAGGGCCCGGGCCGCGAGATCGGCAACTGGCTGACCGAGCATCCGGCGATCGAGAAGATCTCCTTCACCGGCGGCGTGGCCACCGGCAAGAAGGTGATGGCCGCCGCGGCCGCCTCCTCGCTGAAGGAAGTGACCATGGAACTGGGCGGCAAGTCGCCGTTGCTGATCTGCGACGACGCCGACCTGGACCGCGCCGCCGACATCGCGGTGATGGCCAACTTCTTCAGCTCCGGCCAGGTCTGCACCAACGGCACCCGCGTGTTCGTGCCGCGCCGCATGCTGGCCGCGTTCGAGGCGGCGCTGGTCGAGCGCGTGCAGCGCATCCGCATCGGCGACCCGATGGCGGCCGCCACCAACTTCGGCCCGCTGACCAGCTTTGCGCACATGGAGAATGTGCTGCGCTACATCGACAGCGGCAAGGCCGAAGGCGCGCGCCTGCTGATCGGCGGCGGCCGCGCCAGCGCAGGCGCGCTGGCCGACGGTGCCTACGTGCTGCCGACCGTGTTCTCCGACTGCCGCGACGACATGCGCATCGTCAGGGAAGAGATCTTCGGGCCGGTGATGAGCCTGCTCGCCTACGACGACGAGGAAGAGGCGATCCGCCGCGCCAACGCCACCAGCTTCGGCCTGGCCGCCGGCGTGGTCAGCAAGGACATCAGCCGCGCCCACCGCATCATCCATCGCCTGGAAGCCGGCATCTGCTGGATCAACACCTGGGGCGAATCGCCGGCCGAAATGCCGGTCGGCGGCTACAAGGAATCGGGCGTCGGCCGCGAGAACGGTCTCTCGACCCTGGCCCACTACACCCGCGTCAAGTCGGTGCAGGTCGAACTGGGCGACTACGCCAGCGTGTTCTGAGCCGCGCCCCCCTCGTCCGGCCGACGCGCCGATCCGACCTTCCGCCGGGACGCCTGCGCGCAGCGCGCCCCGGCCTGCTGGAGAACCGTCATGAAGACTGCCCAAGCGTACGACTACATCATCATCGGCGCCGGCTCGGCCGGCAACGTGCTGGCCACGCGGCTGACCGAGGATGCCGATGTCAGCGTGCTGTTGCTGGAAGCCGGCGGCCCCGACTACCGCCTCGACTTCCGCACCCAGATGCCGGCCGCGCTGGCCTTCCCGCTGCAGGGCCGGCGCTACAACTGGGCGTACAAGACCGACCCGGAGCCGTTCATGAACCACCGCCGCATGGACTGCGGCCGCGGCAAGGGCCTGGGCGGCTCCTCGTTGATCAACGGCATGTGCTACATCCGCGGCAACGCGATGGACTACGACAACTGGGCCGGCATGCCGGGCCTGGAAGACTGGACCTACCTGGACTGCCTGCCCTATTTCCGCAAGGCCGAAACCCGCGACATCGGTGCCAACGACTACCACGGCGGCGACGGTCCGCTGCGCGTGACCACGCCCAAGTCCGGCAACAACCCCCTGTTCGCGGCGATGATCGAAGCCGGCGTGCAGGCCGGCTACCCGCGCACCGACGACCTCAACGGCTACCAGCAGGAAGGCTTCGGCCCGATGGACCGCACGGTGACGCCGCACGGGCGCCGCTCCAGCACCGCACGCGGCTACCTGGATCTGGCCAGATCGCGGCCGAACCTGACCATCGTCACCCACGCGCTGACCGACCGCATCCTGTTCTCCGGCAAACGCGCCATCGGCGTGCAGTGGCTGCGCAACGACGTGCTGCAGCGCGCCACCGCCCGCCGCGAAGTGCTGCTGTGCGGCGGCGCCATCGCCTCGCCGCAGATCCTGCAGCGCTCCGGCGTCGGCCCGGCCGACCTGTTGCGCGGGCTGGACATCGAGCTGGTCCACCACCTGCCCGGCGTCGGCGCCAACCTGCAGGATCACCTGGAAATGTACCTGCAGTACGAATGCAGACAGCCGGTGTCGCTGGCACCGGCGCTGAAGCTGTACAACCAGCCGGCGATCGGTGCGCAATGGCTGTTCCTGGGCACCGGCATCGGCGCCAGCAATCAGTTCGAGGCCGGCGGCTTCATCCGCAGCCACGAGGACTTCGCCTGGCCGAACCTGCAGTACCACTTCCTGCCGGTGGCGATCAATTACAACGGCTCCAACCCGATCAAGACGCACAGCTTCCAGATGCACGTGGGGTCGATGCGCTCGCCCAGCCGCGGCCGCATCCACATCGTCTCCAAGGACCCGCGTCAGCATCCGAGCATCCTGTTCAACTACATGTCGCACGAACAGGACTGGCGCGAGTTCCGCGCCGCGGTGCGGATCACCCGCGAGATCTTCGCGCAGCCGGCGCTGGCGGCGTACAGCGGCCGCGAGATCTCGCCGGGGAGCGAACTGCGCAGCGACGCGCAGATCGACGCGTTCGTGCGCGAACACGCAGAGACCGCCTACCACCCGTCGTGCTCGAACAAGATGGGCCACGCCGACGATCCGATGGCGGTGGTGGACGGCCAGGGACGCGTGCACGGCCTCGAAGGCCTGCGCATCGTCGATGCCTCGATCATGCCGCAGGTGGTGACCGGCAATCTCAACGCGCCGACGATCATGATCGCCGAGAAGCTGGCCGACCGCATCCGCGGCCGCCAGGCGCTGCCACGCAGCACCGCGCCGTACTACGTCGCCGATGGCGCACCGGTGCGCCGCACGCGCTGAGCCGGACCTAACCCGCGGTGGCGCTGCCGCCGGGCTGCGCGTGGCAGCATTGCTCGGGCCGGCACCGCCTACGCGCGCGCGCCAGTGGTGGCCGCGCGCCGCCGACGCGGCGCCGCAGCCTGCGGCCTTGCCCTGTTCGCCTTTGCCCTACGGAACGGTATGCTGCTGTCGTCGGTTCTGATGGATACTGTCCGCGCCGCACACATCACTACGTTTCCTGGAGGGGGAATATGAGTCTGGATCGTCCGTGGTTGCAGAGTTATCCGGCCGGCGTTGGCGCCGACATCAACGTCGACGAGTACCGCTCCGTCGCCGCGGTGTTCGAAAGCTCCGTGGCCAAGTTCGGAGACCGCCCCGCCTACTGCAACTTCGGCAAGACCCTGACCTACCGCGAGGCCGGCGAACTGGCCCGGCAATTCGCCGGCTACCTGCTGGGCGAACTGCAGCTCAAGAAAGGCGACCGCGTCGCCCTGATGATGCCCAACTGCCTGCAGTACCCCATCGCCACCTTCGGCGTGCTGCTGGCCGGCATGACCGTGGTCAACGTCAATCCGCTGTACACCCCGCGCGAACTGCGCCACCAGCTGATCGACTCCGGCGCCAGCGCCCTGGTGGTGATCGACAACTTCGGTACCACCGTGCAGGAAGTGCTCGCCGATACCCCCGTCAAACAGGTCATCACCACCGGCCTGGGCGACATGCTGGGCTTCCCCAAGGGCCCGCTGGTCAACTTCGTGCTGAAGTACGTCAAGAAGCTGGTGCCGGACTACGACATCCCCAACGCGATCCGCTTCCGCGACGCGCTGACGCTGGGCCGCCTGCACACGCTGCCTCAGATCGACATCGAACCGGACGACATCGCCTTCCTGCAGTACACCGGCGGCACCACCGGCGTGGCCAAGGGCGCGATGCTGACCCACCGCAACCTGGTCGCCAACATGCTGCAGGCCGGCGCCTGGATCTCGGCGACCGGCAAGCTGGAGGAAGGCAAGGAAGTCATCATCACCGCGCTGCCGCTGTACCACATCTTCGCGCTGACCGCGAACGGGCTGGTCTTCATGAAGCTCGGCGGGCTCAACCACCTGATCAGCAATCCGCGCGACATGCCGGGCTTTGTCAAGGAGCTGCAGAAGACCCGCTTCACCGCCTTCACCGGCGTCAACACCCTGTTCAACGGCCTGCTCAACACTCCCGGTTTCGACAAGGTGGATTTCTCCTCGCTGAAGTTCACCCTCGGCGGCGGCATGGCGGTGCAACGCGCGGTGGCCGAGCGCTGGAAGCAGGTCACCGGGGTCACCCTGGTCGAAGCCTACGGCCTCACCGAGACCTCGCCGGCGGCCTGCATCAACCCGCTGACCCTGACCGAATACAACGGCGCGATCGGCCTGCCGATCCCGTCCACCGACGCCTGCGTCAAGGACGACCAGGGCCAGGTCCTCGCCCATGGCGAGGTCGGCGAGCTGTGCATCCGCGGGCCGCAGGTGATGAAGGGCTATTGGCGCCGTCCGGAGGAAACCGCCAGCGCCATCGACGCCGACGGCTGGCTGCACACCGGCGACATGGCGCGGATGGATCCGCAGGGCTTCTTCTACATCGTCGACCGCAAGAAGGACATGATCCTGGTGTCCGGCTTCAACGTGTATCCGAACGAGGTCGAGGACGTCATCGCGATGATGCCCGGCGTGCTGGAAGTGGCCGCGGTCGGCGTGCCGGACGAAAAATCCGGCGAAGCGGTCAAGGTGGTGATCGTGAAGAAGGACCCCAACCTGACCGCCGACGAGGTGAAGGCGCACGCCCGCGCCAACCTCACCGGCTACAAGCATCCGCGCATCGTCGAGTTCCGCAAGGAACTGCCCAAGACCAACGTCGGCAAGATCCTGCGGCGCGAACTGCGCGACGCGCCGCCGCCGCAATAAGCAGGTCCGACGGGCGCCCACGCGGCGCCCGTGCAGGCGCTGGCGGGGCGAGTTCCGGCCGCGGCACCCGGGTGTAGCATCCGCCGGGTGGAAACGCACTCGCCCGCTGCGCCACGCCATCTCCGCGGGCGTCTTTCCGAGAGCCCGCCATGAGCACGATCGACACGCTGCCCCGTACCCGCGCCTACTCCAGCATCCGCATCGATGCGGACGGCGACGACGATAGCCATTGGCTGTACATGCATGCGAATCCGCAACTCGGAACGCGTCCCTGCTTCCATAGCCAGATGCTCGATGACGTCCTGGCAGCGCTGGAGGTCATGACGACGCGATCGCAGGCGCCCAGGAAGAGCGCGCTGCAGCATCTGGTCATCGCCTCGGACGCCAATGTCTTCAACCTCGGCGGCGATCTCGCGCTTTTTTCCGACCTCATCCGCCGCAAGGACCGTGCGCAACTGCTCGACTACGCCTATCGCTGCGTCAGCGGCGTCCACCAACTGCATCGCGGCCTGTCGGGCGATGTGCGCACCATCGCCCTGCTGCAGGGCGATACGTTGGGCGGGGGGCTTGAGATGGCGTTGGCCTGCCACACCATCGTTGCGGAGGAAGGCGTCACCATGGGCTTGCCCGAGGCGATTTTCGGGCTGATTCCCGGCATGGGCGCTTATTCGTTCCTGTGCAAGCGGGTCGCTCCGCATGTCGCCGAACGGATCATTCTGAGCGCCGACCTCTACAGCAGCGAGCAGATGCATGCGATGGGCATCGTCGATGTGCTGGTCCCGCGGAATCAGGGCATCGACCGCGTGAAGCAACTCATCCACGACCAGCGCCGCAACCCGCAGTCGTACCTGGCGATGAACGCCGTGCGCAATCTGGCGCAACCCGTGACGCTGCAGGAACTGCAGGCGATCACCGACATCTGGGTCGACTCCGCGTTGGCGTTGGACGAGAAATCGCTGCGCACGATGGATCGGCTGGTACGCGCGCAGACCCGGCGTGCGCGGGACGTCGCAGCCTAGGGCAAGACGTCAGCGGTCTGCGATCAGTGGTCGGCCCGGTGCCATGCCCGGGCCCTACTGCGGGCGTCAGCGCAGCTCGTTCTCTTCGGAACTGGCGCTGCGGCGCGCGCGCGCCTCGAGTACTTCCCTGCCCTCGGTCAGACTGGCATTGAGTGCCATCAATCGGGAGCGCCATTCGCTGCGCATCTGCCATTCCGCCATCTGCATCAGTTCGCCACCGAGGCTGGCCAACCGGATCAGGCCCAGATTGCTCGCCACGCCCTTGATCGCGTGGGCATGTTCGCGCAGGCGTTCCCAATGCTCCGCGTCGCCTGCGATCTGCATGCCGCCCAGACAGCCTTCGGCGTCGTTGAGGCACTGCGAAATGAACTCGCGCTCGAATCCCTCGCCCATGCCCAGCCCGGCCAGTTCGTCGAGCACAGAGGAATCCAGCACCCCTTCGGCGGTGGCACTCAACTGCCTGACCTGAGCCTCGCCCGAACCGCGCAGACGTCCTTCCACCGCGATGTCGGCCAGGGTATCCAGCAAACGGCTGGCCACCACCGGCTTGGCCAGGAACGTGTGCGCACCGGCCTGCTCGCAACGCTGGATCGCATCGGGCGTGACGTCCGCACTGAGCACCACCACAGGCGTCCGCGGGCCGCCAGCCTGCATGATCCGCAACTGCTTCAGCATGTCCAATCCGCTCATGCCCGGCATGTGCAGATCGACGATGACCCCGTCGAACTCGCTCTCCGCCAAGGCGTCCAGCACCGATTCGGCCCCTTCGACGCAGATCGGACGGTGACCGGCCTTCTGCAGCAGGCGCTGCAGCACCATGCGATTGGCGGCATGATCGTCGGCCACCAGAATGCGCATGCTGCGGATGCGTGCACGGTGGCGCAGGAAGGGATCGGAAAAGGCGATGACGTTCCCGGGCTGACCGTTTTCCTCGGGATGTTCGGCGGCAGCCGCTTCCGTTTCCGGCGCTTCCTCAACGCTGCTCGCAGCGATCTCGAAAGGCAGATCGAACCAGAACCGGCTGCCGCGCGGCAGGTTCTCCTGATAGCCGATACTGCCGCCCATCGATTCCACCAGGCCTTTGGCGATCGTGGTCCCTAGCCCGGTGCCCTCGTAACGCCGGGCCAGCCCCACATCCGCCTGCTCGAACGCATCGAACAACCGCGATCGCATCGATTCCGGCACCCCGATACCGGTATCGACAATATCGAAACTCAGCCACGTCCGCTCCGCGTCGCTGCGCAGCAGCTTGACCCGCACGTCGACGCGACCGGAATCGGTGAACTTGATCGCGTTCCCGGCCAGATTCAGCAGCACCTGGCGCAGGTGACCCGCATCGCCCAGCAGATGGTTCGGTACTTCAGCAGCGATGTCGACGAAATAGCCGATCGCCTTGGCCCGCGCCTGCGGCTGCAGGATCAGCCCGATCTGCTCCACGGTCTCGCGCAGCGAGAAGGCGCTCTTGTCGACGCGGACCTTTCCGGCCTCGATGGCGGAGATGTCCAGCACCTCTTCGACCAGCGAGAGCAGGCTCTTGGCAGAGGCCTGGATGGTGCTGACGCACTCGCGCTGCTCGGCATCGAGCCTGGTTGTCGACAGCACCTCGGTCATGCCCGAGAGGCCATTGAGCGGCGTGCGGAACTCGTGGCTCATGTTGGCCAGAAAGCGGCTCTTCGCCTCGTTGGCGCGCTGCGCTTCCTTGGTGGCCTGGGTCAACTGCCGCAGCAGCCCAGACAGATAGAGCGGCACCGCCAGCAGGCCGACGACCAGACCGATCCCCAGCCCAAGGTTGTTGCGCCAGTAGGGTGTCACCAGCACGGTGGTGCCGAAGCTGGTCACCCCCATGGCCACCGCCAGATACAGATACCGGTTGCCGTAGCGCAAACCGTTGCCGACCGTCACCCACAGCACCACGACGTACATCCAGGCCAGCGGCTCGCCCATGCCGATCATGGCCGCGGCGATCAGGCCGTAGTCGGCGATCATGCCGATGATCCGTCGCGTGTCGCAACGCTCCGGCCGCCACAGCAGCCAGGCCAGCACGCCCAGCGACAGCACCAGACCGGACGACACCACGGCGACCACGTTCAGGTACTCGCGCATCGGCAAGGTCGCCCGCGGACCCGGCAGCAACACGTAGCTCAGGATGATGGAGATCAGGATGATCCGCACCAGGGCCTGCGCATGCTCGGTATCCTTGCGCTCCGCGAACCGTTGCCGCACCCACGTGATCGCCGAGGTCATGTCAGACTCCTGGTCGCGCCGAGGCGGTGGAGAATTTCTCGCAGATCACCTGCAGTTGCTCGCGGCCGCGAAACAGCGCGTCCACGCAGCGCGGGTCGAACAGGCGGCCGCGCTGGGCGTAGAGATAGGCCAGCGTCGCATCCATGGTCCAGGCTTCCTTGTAGGGGCGCGGCGAGATCAGCGCGTCGAATACGTCGGCGACCGCCACGATCCGCGCTTCCAGCGGAATCGCCTCGCCGACCAGGCCGTCCGGGTAGCCGCTGCCGTCGTAGCGCTCATGGTGGCGCAGGGCGATCAGCGCGCCGACCTGGATGAAACGGTTCTGGCTGCCGCTGAGCAGTTCGTAGCCGATGCGCGGGTGCATGCGCATCACCGCCATCTCGTCCTCGTTGAGCTTGCCCGGCTTGAGCAGCACCGCGTCGGGAATGGCGATCTTGCCCATGTCGTGCAGGCTCGCGGCCATCTCGATGACCCGTACCTCGTCCTCGGACAGGCCCAGTTGCTCGGCGATCAGCCCGGCCACGTGCGCCATGCGTTCCAGGTAGGCGCTGGTGCCGACGTCGCGGTACTCGATGGCCCGCGCCAGCCGCGACAGGGTCTCGCGCTCGCGTTCCTCGACCTCGCGCATGCTGGCCAGCAGGCGCTGCTCCAGCGACATCGCGCGCTGCTTGATGTTCTCGCTCTGCAGCCGCAGTTGCAGCAGGTTGTGGCAACGCGCGCGCAGCTCGCGCGGGCGGATCGGCTTGACCAGGAAGTCGATCACCCCCGCTTCCAGCGCCGCCTGGCGGATCGGCTCGTCGCCGACCACGGTGATCAGGATGATCGGGATGTCGCGGTGCTTGGGCAGGCGGCGCAGGCGCCGCGCGAACTCCAGCCCGTCCATGCCCGGCATGCGGTAGTCGAGCAGCAACAGGTCGACCTTGCCGGCCTCGCACCAGGCCAGCGCGGCCTGCGAGTCGCCGAAGTCGCGCACGGTCAGTTCCGGGGCGATGTCCTCGATGACATGCCGCAGCATCGTCCGCGCGGAGGTCTGATCGTCGACGATGACGATGTTCAAACGATTGTCGCTTCCGTCCGCCCAGTGGAGACGGTCCCCGTTCGAGGACGCGCCGGAGAGGCTCATGCTGGCATCATGCATCTGCAATCCTCCGCCCGTCGCATCTGCGCGGGCTGCTGAGACGACAACGGGAACGCGCCGACGCTGACTCACCCCGGCCCGTCCACCTCACTTCCTTTTGCGTGCAACGCCTGGTGCAAGAACCGCGCCACCTCGTCCGCGGCTAGGTTAAGCCTCCGGACGCATGTACGGAAACAGCAGCACGTCACGGATCGAGCTGCTGCCGGTGAGCAACATTACCAGTCGGTCGATGCCGATGCCCAGGCCGCCGGTCGGCGGCAGCCCGACTTCCAGCGCCCGGATGTAGTCGGCGTCGAAGTGCATGGCCTCGTCGTCCCCCCCGTCCTTCGCCGCCACCTGGGCCTGGAACCGCGCCGCTTGGTCTTCCGGGTCGTTGAGCTCGGAGAAGCCGTTGGCGATTTCCTTGCCGTTGATGAACAGCTCGAAGCGGTCGGTGTAGCCCGGCTCGGTGTCGCTGGAGCGGGCCAGCGGCGACACCTCGACCGGGTGGTCGGTGATGAAGGTCGGCTGGATCAGGGTGTGCTCGACCGTGGCCTCGAAGATCTCCAGCAGCAGCTTGCCCCAGCCGTAGGACGGCTTGGTGCGGATCTTCAGCCGCTCGCAGTGGCGCAGCAGGGCCTCGCGGTCGGTGCAATCGGCGGCGCTGATCTCCGGGTTGTGGTGGCGCACCGCTTCGTCCATGCGCCAGCGGCGGAACGCCGGCGCCAGGTCGATGTCGGCGCCGTCCCAGTGCACCTGGGTGGTGCCCAGCACCTCGCGGGCGACGTCGCGGATGACGTTCTCGGTCAGGTCCATCACCTCGTGGTACGTGGCGTAGGCCTCGTACAGCTCCATCATGGTGAATTCCGGATTGTGCCGGGTGCTGACGCCTTCGTTGCGGAAATTGCGGTTGATTTCGTAGACCCGTTCCAGGCCGCCGACCACCAGGCGCTTCAGGTACAGCTCCGGGGCCACCCGCAGGTACAGGTCCAGGTCCAGGGCGTTGTGGTGGGTGGTGAACGGCTTGGCCGTGGCGCCGCCGGGGATGTAATGCATCATCGGCGTCTCCACTTCCAGGAAGCGGCGCGCGTCCAGCCAGGCGCGCATGGCGCGGATGATCTTGGAGCGCTTGACGAACACCTCGCGCGCCTCCGGCGACACGATCAGGTCGACGTAGCGCTGGCGGTAGCGCTGCTCCACGTCCGACAGGCCATGCCACTTGTCCGGCAGCGGCCGCAGCGCCTTGGTCAGCAGCCGCAGCCCGGTGGCCTTGATCGACAGCTCGCCGGTCTTGGTGCGGGTCAGCCCGCCTTCCACGCCGATGATGTCGCCGATGTCCCAGCCCTTGAAGGCGTCGTAGGCCTCGCCCAGGGCGTTGGCCTGCAGGAACAGCTGGATGCGCCCGGACTCGTCCTGCAGTTGCACGAAGCTGGCCTTGCCCATCACCCGCTTGGCCAGCAGGCGCCCGGCCAGGCGCAGGCTGCGGCCCTGGGCCTCCAGCGCCTCGGCGGTCCAGCGCTCGGTGTCGGCGAACTCGGCCTGCAGATCGCCGGCGAAGTCGCTGCGGCGGAAATCGTTCGGATAGGCCACGCCCTGCGCGCGCAGCGCGGCGAGTTTGGCGCGCCGTTCGGCGATGAGGCTGTTCTCGTCGACGGGAAGGGACGGCGCGGGGGTCTGCTCGGTCATGGGATGGGGGATGCGTGAGGAAGGGAAAGAATGCACCAGCCGGCGGGCCGTGTGCCGCCGCACGGCCTCCGTCGCCAGGACGGAGGCCGCCGGTTCAGGCGTCGCTGCGTTTCGCGCCGGCTTCCAGGCCGGACTTGAGGCTGGCCTCGACGAACTCGTCCAGGTCGCCGTCGAGCACCTTCTGGGTGTCCGAGCGCTCCACGCCGGTGCGCAGGTCCTTGATCCGGCTCTGGTCGAGCACGTAGTTGCGGATCTGGCTGCCCCAGCCGATGTCGGACTTGGTCGCCTCCACCGCATCGCGCTCGGCGTTGCGCTTCTGGATCTCCAGCTCGTACAGCTTGGCGGCGAGCATCTTCATCGCGTTGTCGCGGTTCTGGTGCTGGCTGCGCCCGGTCTGGCAGGCCACCACGATGCCGGTGGGCACGTGGGTGATGCGCACCGCCGACTCGGTCTTGTTGACGTGCTGGCCGCCCGCGCCGGAGGACCGGTACACGTCGGTCTTCAGATCGGCCGGGTTGATGTCGATGTCGATGTTGTCGTCCACTTCCGGCGACACGAACACCGAGGTGAAGCTGGTATGGCGGCGGTTGTCCGAGTCGAACGGCGACTTGCGCACCAGCCGGTGCACGCCGGTCTCGGTCTTCAGCCAGCCGTAGGCGAAGTCGCCCTCCACGCGCAGCGTGGCGGACTTGATCCCGGCCACTTCGCCGCCGGAGACTTCCATCAGCTCGGTCTTCCAGCCGCGCGACTCGCACCAGCGCAGGTACATGCGCAGCAGGATCTCGGCCCAGTCCTGGGCCTCGGTGCCGCCGGCGCCGGCCTGGATGTCGACGAAGGCGTTGCTGGCGTCCATCTGCCCGGAGAACATGCGCTGGAACTCCAGCTTCTCCACCTGTGCCTGGAAGCGGTCGACGTCGGCCAGCACCGCCTGAGCGGTGGCCTCGTCGTTCTCGCTCTCGGCCAGTTCCAGGAATTCCAGCGATTCGTTCAGGCCATCGAGCACGCTGGCGATGCCGCCGACGGTCTTCTCCAGGCTGGCACGTTCGCGGCCCAGGCCCTGGGCGCGCTCGGGGTCGTTCCAGACGTCGGGGCTTTCCAGCTCCCGGGTGACTTCCTCTAGACGCTCCTTCTTGGCGTCGTAGTCAAAGAAACCCCCGTAGCGACAGCACCCGATCGGACAGATCGGCGATGCGGTGGCGAATCGGATTGAGTTCGATCATTGCGGCATTTCCGGCAGACAAGAGCGCGATTCTAGCAACTCCGGCCGCCGCGCCACAGCGCCGCCGGACTACTCGATGGTCGCCGCCTCGCCCTCCCCGGCCGCCACGCGCAGCGCGGCGCGGTAGCGGCGGCTGCACGGCACCTGGCTGCCGTCGCGCAGGTGCACCCGCGCCTCGCCCGCCTCCAGCGGCTCGATCGAGACCACGCTGGCCAGGTTGACGATGTAGCTGCGGTGGATGCGCACGAACCGCGCCGGATCCAGCCGCGCCTCGATCGCGGCCATGGTGCTGCGCAGCGGGTAGTCGTGGCCGCGCACGCGCAGGTTGACGTAGTTGCCGGCGGCCTGCAGCCACTCGATGTCGGCCGCGGCGACCAGGAAATCGCGGCCCAGCTTGCGCACCAGGAAGCGCTCCGGCCGTTCCAGCGAGCCCACCGGCGGGCCGGCGTCGGGCGCGCCGAGCAACGCCGCTTCGCCCTGCCAGCGCCGCAACAGGAACCGGTACATCTCCACGCACAGCGCGATCGAGGCCAGGCTGCGCACATCCTTCAGATACTCGTAGGCCAGGCCCTGCAGCCACGGCCCGAAGTCGTAGTGCTGGCCCTGCAGGCGGTAGACCAGGCTGCGCAGGGCCACCATCCCCACCACATGCACTACCGACAGCACCACGCTGCCCAGCAGGTAGCCCGGCAGCCGGCGCCGCCAGGTGTCCCAGTGCAGCGGGTAGCGCCGGGTCAGCAGCACCACCAGCGGCACGATCAGCAGGAACATCAGTTGGCTGGACCACTCCCAGACCACCGGCTCCCAGGCGGCGAAGTGCAACCCGGTGGTGCGGATGTCGATCAGCACCGTGATGCTGTTGGCGGTGGCGTTGATCAGGGTCAGCGCGACCCAGAAGCCGATTTCGAAGCTGCGGCGCCAGGGCTGGAAACGGGAATAGGCGCTGGCGCCGGACGGATCGGACATGGTCGAAGTGTAGCGCGCCGGCATGACCGCACCGGCGCGCCATGGGCGGATCAGCGCACGTCGAACTCGCCGACCAGCACCGTTTCCTTGCGCTCGGTCAGGCGCAGCGTCACCTGCTGGTCGCGCTGCGCGGCCGTGCCCCAGCCCGTGCTCAGTTGCAGATGCAAGGTGGTGGCACCGGTGACCAGCGGCTGGCGCTCGCCGAAGAAGTTCGCTTCCACCTTGTACTTGCCGGGTTTGGCGGTGCGCAGCGAGAACTCCTCCGGCCCGTAGCCGCCGGTGAAGTCCGGCGACAGCTGGCCGCCCTGGTAAGTCGCGCGGTTTCCGTAAAAGCAGCGCTCGCCATTGGGGTCGGTCACCCACAGGTCCATGTCGCTGTTGTCGCTGTCCCAGTTCAGCACCACGCGCAGGTCCAGCGGCAGGTTGCGCAGCAGCCGTGGATCGACGAAGCCGGTGTCCAGCGGCCGCGGCGCCCGCGCCACGATCGCGTTCAGTTCGTTGAGCGCGATCATGCTCACCCCGTCGAAGCGCGTGTCCCAGTCGCGCACCACCACCTGGTACAGCTGTGCGATCGCCGCCTGCGCGTCGCCGCGCGCGGCATAGGCCAGGCCCAGGTCGCGGAAACTCTGCGGCTCCTCTTCGCCCAGCCGCAGCACCTGCTCGAACACCGGCACCGCCAGGTCGGCGCGACCGGCCTGCAGCAGCCGGTAGCCGAGCACGCGCAGCACGTGGCGATTTTCCAGTTGCAGCTCGGCCAGGTTGGAGAGCACCCGCAGGGCCAGGTCGCGCTGGCCGCGCTCGAACAGCACATCGGCCACATCCAGGTAGAACGCCACGCTGTCGGCGTGCGCCGCGCGTTCGCTCAGGTACAGCGGATACACCGCGTCCGCTGCGGCAGCACGCAGGCGCCGCGCATACGGCGAATCCGGCTGCCAGGGCTGCACGGCCAGGGAGATCGTGGCCGGAGCCGCCACACGCTCGCGCGCAGTCGCCGACGCGGCCGCGTCGCTGGGCGCGCCGGACGAACCGCCGACGATGTCCAGCTCCAGCGGCGCAAGTGCAGGCGCGGCAGCGGGCATCGGCGCAGGCGCTGCGAGGGCCGTGGACCGTTGCGGGCCCGACGGGGCCTGCATGCGCTGGTCGGCAGTGTCAGCGGCGGCGATCGCCACTGGCGGCGCGTCCTTGGGAAAGCGCCGCTGCCACCAGGCGACACGCTGCGCGAACGCGTCGGCGACCTGGTCGATGCGTCGCTTGCGCGTATCGTCTTGCAACTTCTGCTGCCGCACCTGCGCACCCGCCACCGCCGCACGCAGCGCCGGGGGCGCCGGGATGCCATAGCGGGCGTAGTCGTCGGCATTCTCCAGCACCAGCAACGAGGTGTCGGCGCTGACCAGCCCGAAGCGCGTCGCCAGCGCCTGACGGCGCGCGGCCGATCCCTGCGGCTCGGCGGACAGGTTGCGCAACATGGCCCGTGCCCAGGCGCCCGGCACCAGGTCGCCTGGAACTTCCTCCGCCTCGCGCAACGGCAGACTCAGGCGTCGGGTGCTGGCGGCGGTGGCTATCTCCAGATGCAGCGTCGCATCGGCGCCGAGCAGGCGCCCGGCGATGCGCAGGTAGCCATCGTCGGCGTCGCGCGAATCGGCGACCAAATCGGCGACCTGGCTACCGTCCAGCGCGACCAGTTCTCCGCCACGCAGCAACAGCCGCTCGCTGGCCAGTTGCACGCCCGGCAGGCCCTGCAATGCGATCGCGCGTCCGCCGCGCCCTTCCGCGATCGCCGCCAGGCGCGCGGCATCGGCGTGCACGCCGGCCGAGTCGATCGCATACAGGCGCTGCCCCGGCGCCAGCGTCGGCATGGTCTGCGCGCCGTAGTTGCCCAGGCCATCGCTGAACAACAGATACTCCTGCACCTGCGCCGCCGGTTGCCAGGCGCCCAGCGCACTGGCGCCGTCGGGCTGCTCGGCCTGCAACGCCGCCTTCAGGGCGCTCCAGTCGCCGTTGCGCACCTGGAATCTGCGCGGCGCCGCGGCACGGTCGCGCAGCACGATCAGATCGACCTGGGCGGTGCCGACCGCGGCGAAATAGCGCTGCAGCAAGGCCAGTTCGGCCGGAATGTCGCGCTGCCGTGCCGAACCGGACGCATCCCAGAGCAGGCCGATGCGTTGTGGCAGCGGGCGCGGGCCATGCAGGTCGGCGATCGGCACCAGCGCCTGGAAGTAGCGCTGGCCATCGTGGAGACCGGTCGCCACGCGCGGCGTGGCGCTTGCGCGCAGCGACAGCACCAGCTCCGACGGCAACTGCGCCGGGCTGCCGGACCAGGACGCGGCGTAGCCGCCATCCGCCGTCGGCAGCAGCCGCATGCCGGGGGTCGCCGCGCGTTCATCAGGCGCGGCCTGGCTACTCAGCGCGACCTGCAGCGACCGCGCGCCAACCGCATACGCCAGCGGCAAGCGCCATTGCCAGCCGGCGGCGGTACGCTGTAGCGATTCGCGATAGACCAGGCGCACATGGCGGCTGCCATGCGCCGGCAGCGGGTAGACGCGCAGCCGGAAGTGGTTGCCGGCGGTCTGCTCGAGCAGGCCCGGATCCACGCCGCGCCGCTCGACCGCTTCGAACACCTGGCGCCCGCGCGCCTTGGGCACCGGCACCGCGTCGCGCATCTGCCCGTCGACGTCCAGGGCGAAACCGCTGAGTTGCTGCCCCTCGCGCAGCGGGAACGTCAGCTGCCCTTCCAGCACGCGCGCGTTGGGATTGAAGAACTCCAGCTCCACCGTGGTTTCGGCCAGGCCAGCGGCGGCATGCGCACGCACGGTCGCCGAGCGCAGCTCGACCGGACGTTCGCCGGCGTCGGTGTGCAGCAACGGCGCGACCAATTGCCGCTGCGGCGCGGACTGCGCCCCGGCCGGGACCGCGGCGAGTAACGACAACAAAAGCAACAACACGCACACGTTGCTGCGCATGGTGGACGGCATGGATCGCTCCTTGCTGGGACGGTATGGCTTGAACGTCCGCCGTGACGCGATGGGGTTGCTTGTGTGCGTCCAGACTCAGGCGACGCGCAAGTCCCTCTCCCATCGGGAGAGGGGTTGGGGGGGAGGGTGCGGCGCAAGGCGCAGCGCTTTGGCGATGCGAGGCTGCGCCCGTACCCTCATCCGCCCCTGCGGGGCACCTTCTCCCGGGGGAGAAGGGAAAGCAAAGCCCCTCTCCCTCCGGGAGAGGGGTTGGGGTGAGGGTCCGGCGCAGGCGCGATGCAACAGACGGCGCGAGGCCGCGCCCGTACCCTCATCCGCCCCTGCGGGGCACCTTCTCCCGGGGGGAGAAGGGAAAGCAAAGCCCCTCTCCCACCGGGAGAGGGGTTGGGGTGAGGGTCCGGCACAGGCGCGATGCAACAGACGGCGCGAGGCTGCGCCCTACCCTCATCCGGCCCTGCGGGCCACCTTCTCCCGTTGGGAGAAGGGAAAGCAAAGCCCCTCTCCCTCCGGGAGAGGGGTTGGGGTGAGGGTCCGGCACCACGCGCAGCGTCAGACCGCCAACTGCTCAGCCATCCAACGGCAGACAGTGCTCCACCACCAGTTGCACCGCATCGCCGCCGCGGTAGTCGTCGGCGACCAGCCGATAGGCGATGTGCACGCGGCGGCCCGGTTCGCGACCGTGCCAGCCGTTGAAATGGATCGCGTTCAAGGGTTCGGCGCGGCCGGGGCAACGCAGGCTCAGCTTGACGTGGCGCTCCTTCAGCAAGCGCCACTGCAGCACCTCGAATTCGCCATCGAACAGCGGCTCGGGGAAGCCCTGCCCCCATGGCCCGCCCTGGCGCAGCGCCTCGGCATGGCGGTGGTCGAGTTCGTGCGGCTCCAGCACGCCGTCGCTGAGCAGTTCGGCCTGCAGCAGTTCCGCGTCCAGGCTGGCCAGCGCATGCGCGCGGAACACCTCTTCGAACTCGGCCAGCGCGTCCTGCGGCAGGCTCAGGCCCGCGGCCATGGCATGGCCGCCGAACTTCTCCATCAGGCCCGGCCGCTGCGCCTCCACCGCCGCCATCGCGTCGCGGATGTGAAAGCCGGGAATCGAACGCGCCGAGCCGCGCAACTGAGTGCTGCCCGGCTCGGCCGGGGCGAAGGCGATCACCGGCCGATGCAGGCGGTCCTTCATCTTCGAGGCGACCAGGCCGATCACGCCGGGATGCCACTGCGCATCGAACAGGCACACCGCCACCGGCGGCTGCTCGGGCGCGGCCAGCAGCGCCTGCGCCACCACCGCTTCGGCCTCGTCCGTCATCTGCTGCTGCACGGCGCGGCGCTCGGCGTTGATCTCTTCCAGCGTCGCGGCGATCGTGCGCGCCTGTTGCGGGTCCTCGCACAGCAGCAACTCGATGCCCAGGGCCATGTCCTCAAGGCGGCCGGCGGCGTTGAGCCGCGGCGCCAGGGCGAAGCCGATGTCGCTGGCGCTGAGCCGCGCCGGGTCGCGACCGCTGGCCTCGATCAAGGCGCGCAGGCCGATGCAACCTTCGCCACGCTGCAACCGGCGCAAACCCGCCGAGACCAGCGCGCGGTTGTTGGGATCCAGCGGCACCAGGTCGGCGACGGTGCCGACCGCGACCAGGTCCAGCAGCACACTCAGGTCCGGCGGTGCCGCCGCAAACGCGCCGCGCACGCGCAGGTGCCGGCGCAAGGCCAGCAGCACATAGAAGATCACGCCGACGCCGGCCAGCATCTTGCTCGGGAACGCGTCGCCGGCCAGGTTCGGGTCGACGATGGCGTCGGCCGGCGGCAAGGCCGGACCCGGCAGGTGGTGGTCAGTGACCAGCACCTGCCAGCCCAGCGCCTTGGCCGCGACGACGCCGGCATGGCAGGCGATGCCGTGGTCCACCGTCACCAGCAGGTCCGGCTGCAACGGCGCCAGTTCCGCGACCAGCGCCGGCGACAGCCCGTAGCCATGGACCATGCGGTTGGGCACCGCGTGCAGCACCTGCGCGGCGCCGAGCAGGCGCAGCCCGCGCACCGCCACTGCACAGGCGGTGGCGCCGTCGCAGTCGAAATCGCCGACCACCAGGATGCGCTTGCCCGACGAGATGGCTTCGGCCAGCAATTCCACTGCGGCGTCGATGCCGCTCAGCGCATCCGGCGGCAGCAACTGCGCCAACTTGGGCTGCGCCATGCCACTGTCGTGCGCGCCGCGCGCGGCGTAGATGCGCCGCAGCAGCGGCAAGGTCGCCTCGTGCCACGGGCCGGCCGCGGCCGCCGCGGGCCGCCGCACGATGCGCGCGCTGGAACTCATGCGTCCAGGCGCGACAGCGGTCGCCGCCACAGGCGCCAGCGTTGCGCGGGGGCGATGCGGAAACAGGTGCCGTCCTCGAAATCCAGTTGCAGCTGCTGCAACTCGCCGTCGCGCAGCGCCTGCAGCAGCGGCTGCACCACCTCGCCGACGAACTGCTCGGGCGCGCGCAACTGACGCAGGTCGACCAGCGCATCGACCCGCGGCGCCTGCGCATCGGCGACGCCGGCGGCCTGGGCCAACGCGCGCAACAGCGGATCGCGGCTGCGCACCTGCGCATGCGCAGTGCCGACGGTGGCCGGCAGGCGGCCGCCGCCCCAGAACCACAGCGAATTGATCGCCGGCTGGCCGTGGGCGACGCGTTCGCGGTTCCAGGGATGCTGGTGCAGCACGATCTGCACTTCGGTCAGCAGGGCACGCCAGCGGCGCGCGTCCTCGCCCTGCGGCAGATGATCGAACAGGTCCGCGCCGAGCACCTGCGCCGGTGCCGCGAACACAGGCAGCACACTGTCGGCCGGCAGGCGCAGGTACCAGCGGGTCGGATCGGGCGCGTCCAGGGTCAGCCCGCTCTCGGCGAACACGCCCTGGACCGCCGGCAACAGCGCGTCCAGGTCCACCGCGTCGAGCGGCAGCATGTCGCCATGCGCCATCAGCCGTGCGCCCTGCATGTCCGGCACCACGTAGGCGGGATCGGCGCGCAGCCACAGGCCGTCGCCGGCATCGCCAGCGTCCAGTTGGCGGGTCAGCGCCGCGGCCGGCAGCGATGCTTCCGCCAGCACGAAATGGCGGCGCAACTGCGCCTCGCCGCCGGGCGCGGCCTGCGTGCGGTCGGCGCGGCCGAACGCGCGCGCCACCTCGCCGGCCAGCACGGCGCCGGCCAGGCGGACCCGCTCCGGCAACAGCAAGGTGGCGACCGCCATCGGATCAGCCGACGTAGGCGACGCTGACGATCTCGTACTCGCGGCGTCCGGCCGGGGCGTCGATGCTGACGCTGTCGCCTTCCATCTTGCCGATCAGCGCACGCGCCAGCGGCGAGGAGATCGCGATCAGGCCCAGCTTGATGTCCGCTTCGAGGTCGCCGACCAGCTGGTAGCGCTTCTCTTCGTCGGTCTCCACATCGGCCAGGGTCACGGTGGCGCCGAACACCACCTTGCTGCCGACCGCCAGCTTGCTGACGTCGATGACCTCGGCGTGCGACAGCTCGCTTTCCAGCTGCTTGATGCGGCCTTCGATGAAACCCTGCTGCTCGCGCGCGGCGTGGTACTCGGCGTTCTCCTTGAGGTCGCCGTGCGCGCGCGCCTCGGCGATCGCGGTGATGACCTCGGGACGCTTGACCGACTTCAGGTGATCCAGTTCCTCGCGCAACCGCTGCGCGCCTTGCATGGTGATCGGGGCTCTCACGCTTCCAGCTCCTTGTGCAGTTCCTGCAGCGCCCAGACCGGACCGGTGCCGCGGAATTCCAGTGAATGCACCAGCGCACGCGCGCCGGCGACCGTGGTCGAATAGGTGACGCGATGCTGCAGGGCTTCGCGACGGATCGAGAACGAGTCGGAGATCGCCGCCCGGCCCTCGGTGGTGTTGACGATATACACGATTTCGCCGTTCTTGATCAGATCGACGATGTGCGGGCGGCCCTCGGCGACCTTGTTGACCTGCTCGCACTGCAGGCCGTGCTGCTGCAGCCAGGCGCAGGTGCCGCGGGTGGCGACCAGGGTGTAGCCGCGCTCGACCAGCGCCTGCGCCACCGGCAGCACGCGCTGCTTGTCCGGATCGCGCACCGACACGAAGGCCTTGCCCAGCGGCGGCGCCTTGATGCCGCCGGCTTCCTGCGCACGCGCGAACGCCGCGCCGAAGCTGCGGCCCACGCCCATCACCTCACCGGTGGAACGCATCTCCGGGCCGAGGATCGGATCGACGCCCTGGAACTTGGCGAACGGGAAGATCGCCTCCTTCACCGAGTAGTAGTCGGGCACGATCTCCTTCAGCGCACCCTGCTCGGCCAGGGTCTTGCCGGCCATGCAGCGCGCGGCGATCTTGGCCAGCGGCACGCCGATCGCCTTGGACACGAACGGCACGGTACGCGAGGCGCGCGGATTCACTTCCAGCAGGTAGACGATGTCGTCGCCGGCATCGTTGACCTGCACCGCGAATTGGGTGTTCATCAGCCCGACCACGTTCAGCGCCTTGGCCAGTTCGACCACCTGGCGGCGCAGCTCGGTCTGGGTGGCAGGCGACAGCGAATACGGCGGCAGCGAGCAGGACGAATCGCCCGAGTGCACGCCGGCTTCCTCGATGTGCTCCATGACGCCGCCGATCAGTACCTGGCCGCTGTGGTCGGCGATGATGTCCACGTCCACTTCCACCGCGTTGTCGAGGAAGCGATCCAGCAGCACCGGCGAATCGTTGGAGACCTTGACCGCGTCGCGCACGTAGCGCGCCAGGTCGGATTCGCCGTAGACGATTTCCATGGCGCGGCCGCCGAGCACGTAGCTCGGGCGCACCACCAGCGGATAGCCGATCTCGCGCGCCAGCACCAGCGCCTCGTCGGCGTTGCGGGCGATACGGTTCGGCGGCTGCTTCAGGCCCAGCTTGTCGACCAGTTGCTGGAAGCGCTCACGGTCCTCGGCCAGGTCGATCGAGTCCGGCGAGGTGCCGATCACCGGCACGCCGTTGGCCTCCAGCGCGCGCGCCAGCTTCAGCGGGGTCTGCCCGCCGTACTGCACGATCACGCCCTTCGGCTGCTCCAGCTCGACGATCTCCAGCACGTCTTCCAGGGTCAGCGGTTCGAAGTACAGGCGATCGGAGGTGTCGTAGTCGGTGGACACGGTCTCCGGATTGCAGTTGACCATGATGGTCTCGTAGCCGTCCTCGCGCAGCGCCAGCGCCGCGTGGACGCAGCAGTAATCGAACTCGATGCCCTGGCCGATGCGGTTGGGGCCGCCGCCGAGGATCATGATCTTGTCGCGACTGCTGGGCGCGGCCTCGCACTCGTCCTCGTAGGTCGAGTACAGGTAGGCGGTGCTGGTGGCGAACTCCGCCGCGCACGAGTCCACCCGCTTGTACACCGGGCGCACCTTGTGCGCGCGGCGCAGCGCGCGCACCGCGGCCTCGTTGGTGCCGCACAGCTCGGCCAGACGCGCATCGGAGAAGCCGGCGCGCTTGAGCGTGCGCAGGCGCTTGGCGTCCAGCGCGCCGAGGCCGTCGGCAGCCAGCTGCGCTTCCTGCGCGATCAGGTCTTCCATCTGGTCCAGGAACCAGGGATCGATGAACGACAGCGCGTGCACCTGCTCCACGCTCATGCCGGCGCGGAAGGCGTCGGCGACGTAGAACAAGCGCTCCGGACCGGGCGCCTTCAGCTCGCGCTTGAGCGTGGCCAGGTCGTCTTCGCTGCTCAGGTCCAGGCCGGTCGGGTCCAGCCCGATCTTGCCGGTCTCCAGGCCGCGCAGGGCCTTCTGCAGCGATTCGGAAAAGGTGCGGCCCATCGCCATCACCTCGCCCACCGACTTCATCTGCGTGGTCAGGCGCGCATCGGCCTGCGGGAACTTCTCGAAGGCGAAGCGCGGGATCTTGGTGACCACGTAGTCGATCGACGGCTCGAACGAGGCCGGGGTCAGCCCGCCGGTGATCTCGTTCTTCAGTTCGTCCAGGGTGTAGCCGACCGCCAGCTTGGCCGCGACCTTGGCGATCGGGAAGCCGGTGGCCTTGGAGGCCAGCGCCGAGGAGCGCGACACGCGCGGGTTCATCTCGATCACCACCACGCGGCCGGTCTGCGCGTTGATGCCGAACTGCACGTTGGAACCGCCGGTGTCCACGCCGATCTTGCGCAGCACCGCGATCGAGGCATCGCGCAGGCGCTGGTATTCCTTGTCGGTCAGGGTCTGCGCCGGGGCCACGGTGATCGAGTCGCCGGTGTGCACGCCCATCGGGTCCAGGTTCTCGATCGAGCAGACGATGATGCAGTTGTCCGCGGTGTCGCGGACCACTTCCATCTCGAACTCCTTCCAGCCCAGCACCGACTCCTCGACCAGCACTTCGCTGGTCGGCGACAGTTCCAGGCCGCGGCCGACGATCTCGATCAGTTCCTCGCGGTTGTAGGCGATGCCGCCGCCGCTGCCGCCGAGGGTGAAGCTGGGGCGGATGATGGTCGGGTAGCCGACCGTGGCCTGAATCTCCAGCGCCTCTTCCAGGGTGTGCGCCACTGCCGCCTTCGGGCACTCCAGGCCGATCTCGCCCATCGCCACGCGGAACAGCTCGCGGTCTTCGGCCATGCGGATGGCCTCGCGCTTGGCGCCGATCAGCTCGACGCCGTACTTCTCCAGCACGCCGTGGTCGGCCAGGTCCAGCGCGCAGTTCAGCGCGGTCTGCCCGCCCATCGTCGGCAGCAGCGCGTCGGGCTTTTCCTTGGCGATGATCTTCTCGACCGTCTGCCAGTTGATCGGCTCGATGTACACGGCGTCGGCCATGTTCGGGTCGGTCATGATCGTGGCCGGGTTGCTGTTGACCAGCACCACGCGGTAGCCCTCGTCGCGCAGCGCCTTGCACGCCTGCGCGCCGGAGTAATCGAACTCGCAGGCCTGGCCGATGACGATCGGGCCGGCGCCGATGATGAGGATGGTTTGGAGGTCGGTGCGCTTGGGCATTTCTTTCTCGAAGTCTGGACTGGCGGCGTTTGGATCGGCGCGTCTAAAGTCGTTCAGGAAAAATCTTTGTCGGACAATGCGCATCGCTGGAAGAGTTCGTCTCCGAGCGAGGCCTGCTGTGCTTGCGTCATCTCAGGCGGTGAAAGCGGCGGCGCTGCGCTAAACACCATCCCGGCCGGCGACGCCATGAACTCAAGCGTCTGCGCGGCTTGATCAGGCGTCATCCCAAGCAGCAACCCGGATCGATCCGGCCGTGGCCGCCCGAGGAACGTCGCCGAGGCATTAGCGGCCACGTACTGAATGTAGCGCTGCCCCGCCGCCGTCTTCGAGAAGGCGATCCAGCTCTCGGCTTGGGCGCTATTGCCAAAGATGGTCTTCAGCCGTGCCTGGGTATTCGTGTTCAGTATCTCTTCCAACAGCCCTGCAACGCAGGCTCGCTTCTCAGATGCGAGCTTCTGGAACATCGGCTGCGCTCCGACCGAATCCACGGCATAGGTGGCAATTGCTTGCCGTAGTCCGAGCAGATCAATGAGTTGCGCGGCCTGTTGCTCCGACACTTCGGAAGCACCCGCGCCGCCACTGAATGCGAGAGCGCCTAACAACGCCAGTTTGCGCAAGCTCATGCGCCTGCGGCCGCCATCAGCGCGGTGAAACGATCGAACAGCGGCGCCACGTCGCGCGGGCCCGGCGAGGCTTCCGGATGCCCCTGGAAGCTGAAGGCCGGCGCGTCGGTGAGCGCAATGCCCTGGTTGCTGCCATCGAACAGCGAGCGATGGGTGACGCGCACGTTGGCCGGCAAGGTCGCCTCGTCCACCGCGAAACCGTGGTTCTGCGAGGTGATCATCACCCGGCCGCTGTCCAGATCCTGCACCGGATGGTTGGCGCCGTGGTGGCCGTGGCCCATCTTCAGGGTCTGCGCGCCGGCGGCCAGCGCCAGCAACTGGTGGCCCAGGCAGATGCCGAAGGTCGGGATCTTGCGCGCCAGCAGTTCCTTGATCGCGGCGATCGCGTAGTCGCACGGCGCCGGGTCGCCGGGGCCGTTGGACAGGAACACGCCGTGCGGGTTCATCGCCAGCACCTCGGCGACCGGCGTCTGCGCCGGCACCACGGTCACCTCGCAGCCGCGCTCGGCGAGCATGCGCAGGATGTTGTGCTTGACCCCGTAGTCGTAGGCGACGACCTTGAACCTGGGCTCGGCCGTGACGAAGGCGTTGCTGTCCAGGTCGAGCTGGCCGTCGCGCCAGGGATAGGACTTGTCGGTGGAGACCACCTTGGCCAGATCCATGCCCTTCAACCCCGGGAACTTGCGCGCCGCGTCCAGCGCGGTGTCCACGTTCACCTCGCCGGCCATCAACGCGCCGTTCTGCGAGCCCTTCTCGCGCAGGATGCGGGTCAGCTTGCGGGTGTCGATGCCGGCGATGGCGACCACGCCGCGCTGGATCAGCCAGTCCGGCAGCGCCACCTGGTTGCGCCAGTTGCTGGGGCGGCGCGGCACGTCGCGCACGATCAGGCCGGCCGACCAGACCTGGGCGGCCTCGTCGTCCTGGTCGGTGCAGCCGGTGTTGCCGATATGCGGATACGTCAGCGTGACCAGTTGGCGGGCGTAGGAGGGATCGGTGAGGATCTCCTGGTAGCCGGTCATGGCGGTGTTGAACACCACTTCGCCGACGGACAGGCCGGCAGCGCCTACGGATTCGCCCTCGAACACGGTGCCGTCTTCAAGGACAAGGATTGCGGGTTGAGTCACGGGGTTCGCCTTGGGGAGAGAGGAACCCTGCCCCACCAACTTGCAGGCTGCAAGAAACCGCGAACTCGGCGCTTCTCCGGGTCCGTGGCGATGGGTAACAGGCGAGCGAGAATTGTACCGGCGCGGGGCGGTCCGCGCCAGCCGTTTATGTGAAAACCGCGTTCAGCCGAGCAGGTCGCGCAGCCGATAGGCCCCGGGCGCACGCCCCGGCAGGCGCGCGGCGGCATGCAACGCGCCGCGGGCGAAGATGTCGCGGTTGCTGGCGCGGTGCACCAGTTCGACCCGCTCGCCGAGTCCGGCGAACTGCACCAGGTGTTCGCCGACGATGTCGCCGGCACGCAGGCTGGCGTAGCGCGGGGTCGCGCCGCCGTGCGCGGCCGCGTCGCCGAGGGTCAGCGCCGTGCCGGAGGGCGCGTCCTGCTTGTGCACATGGTGGGATTCGACGATGTCGCAGTCCCAGCCCGGCAGCGCCGCGGCGGCGCGCTCGACCAGATCGTGCAGCACCGCCACCCCCAGGCTGAAGTTCGAGGCCCAGATCAGCGGAATGCGTTCGGCGGCAGCGGCCAGCGCCTGCCGCTGCGCGTCCTCCAGCCCGGTGGTGCCGGACACCAGCGCCGCACCGCGCGCGGTGCACAGGGCCAGCACCGGGTCGAAGCCCTGCGGCAGGCTGAAATCGATCGCCACGTCGAAGGCCGGCACGCCGCCCAGTTCGGCTGCGGCGAAGTACGGCACGCCGTCGATCACCCGCTGCGCCGGCGCGCGCCGCACCACCGCGGCCACCACTTGCAGCGCCGGGTCCTGCGCGGCCAGCCGCAACAACGCCTGGCCCATCCGGCCGGACGCACCATGGATCAACACACGCAGCGGAGAAGTCGTCATCGGCACAAGGCTAGCGGTTTGCGCGCGGGTGCGACAGAGGGCGCGCGCGCCCGAGACGCAAGCGTCCCACGCGCCACCTCAGACGTGGCGATGCTTCCCTCGTCGGGGCTGAAGCCCCTCCCACAAGGGCGTGGCGGCACTGGAAGCGACAAAAAAGCCGCCGGGCGAGGCACCTGGCAACTGCCAAGAGACATCGCAGCCGATCGGACACCCCCTGTGGGAGGGGCTTCAGCCCCCACGCATTGCACCGACCCAATCGGGCATGCACCTGTCGACGCCACCGCTCCCGCCAAGAGGGAAGCACACTCGCCGGATCGATCAGCCGCCTTACTCGGCTGCCGCCTGCCCCAGCAAGCGCTTGTCCCAATCCTCCACCGCACGCTGCGCCAGACGCCGCTCGAACAGGGTGCGCCAGTTCGGCACCAGCGGCAGCGCCAGCACCTCCTGCAGTTGCGCCGGATCGATCTCGCGGCGGTACAGCAGGCCGACCAGGCGTGCCAGCGGCCACTGCGGATACGGACGCTCCAGCAGCACCAGACTGTCACCGGCGGCGACCTCGCCGGGCTGCAGCACGCGGTAGTACCAGCCGGTACGGCCACTGTCCTGCACGCGCCGCGCCAAAGCCGGCACGCCGAAGCGGTCGGACAGCTTCCAGCACGGCTGCCGCGACTGCGACACCTCGACCACGGCCGTCCCCAGGCGCAACCTGTCGCCCAGGCACAGGTCGGCTTCGGTCACCCCGCTACTGCTGAGGTTCTCGCCGAACGCACCGGGCGCGTCCAGCAAGGCATGTGCGCCGAGTTCCTCGCGCCAGGCCGGGTAATGGTCGCGCGGGTAATGGTGCAAGGCCTTGTCGGGGCCGCCATGCACGCGGCGGTCGCCCTGCTCGTCCAGCTCCAGCCCCTCCGGGCCGATGCGCAGGCGTCCGTCCCGGGGACGCTTGTCGATCGCGCTGCGGCTGCCTGGGCGGGTGAACGCCTGCGCGCGGCCGACCAGGACCGCGTCGATGGTCCAGGACGCGACGGCGGCATCGGACGACGTCATCGACGGAGGCGACGCCCGACTCAGGCCGTCGCCCGCCGGTGCGCAGCGACCTCGTCCTGCAGCAGCGCACCGAGGATGCGCACGCCGGTCTCGATGCGTTCGGCCGGCACGGTCACGAACGACAGCCGCAGCGTATTGCGCTGCGGCGCGACCGCGAAGAACGGCGCGCCCGGCACGAAGGCCACGTTGCGCTCGATCGCCTTGCTCAGCAGCGCGCCGCCGTCCATGCCGGCCGGCAGTTCGACCCAGATGAACATGCCGCCGGCCGGGCGGTTCCAGCGCACCTGCGCCGGGAAGTACTTGGCCAGGGCGGCCAGCATCTGCTCGCAACGGCTGGCGTACAGCGCGCGGATGCCGGGGATATGCGCATCCAGGAAACCGTCCTGCACCGCCTCGTAGACGATGCGCTGGCTGAACGAGGGCGTGTGCAGATCCGCCGCCTGCTTGGCCTGCACCAGCTTGGCGTGCACCGCCTCCGGCGCGACCAGGTAGCCCAGGCGAAGACCCGGAGCGAACACCTTGGAGAACGAGCCCATGTAGATGGCGCCATCCGGGTTCATCGACAGCAGGCTCGGCAGCGTGTCGCCGCTGTAGCACAGCTCGCCGTAGGGATCGTCCTCCACGATGGGCACGCCGGCCGCGGCCGCACGCGCCACCAGCGCCTGACGCCGGTGCAGCGGCAGGCGCCGCCCGGTCGGATTCTGGAAGTTCGGCAGCACGTACATGAAGCGCGCCCCGGCCAGCTGCGCATCGTCCAGCGCGTCCACCACCATGCCGTCGTCGTCCGACTGCATCGCCGCGAACGCCGGCTGGAACAGCGAGAACGCCTGCAGCGCACCGAGATAGCTGGGCGTTTCCACCAGCACCTTGCTGCCTTCGTCGATGAACACCTTGCCGAGCAGGTCCAGGCCCTGCTGCGAACCGGTGGTGATCAGCACCTGGCTGGGACGGATGTGGGCGCCGTCGCGGCTCAGCCGCGCCGCCACCCATTCGCGCAGCAACAGATAGCCTTCGGTCGGGCCGTACTGCAGCGCCGCCTGTGGCGCGTCGCGCAGCACCTTGTCGCAGGCCTCGCGCATGCGCGCGACCGGGAAGGTATCCGGCGACGGCAGGCCGCCGGCGAAGGAGATCACTTCAGGCCGTTCGGTGACCTTGAGGATTTCGCGGATCGCCGAACTGGTCAGCGCCTGCGCACGGCGGGAGAACTGGAATGGGCTGGTCATCGGCATAGGATAGTCGTCGCCATCGCGACGCGCATGTGCGGCGCACAAGCGATGCGCCGGCCAGCAACGGGCGACGCGACTCAGTGCCGCCGCGGCGGCGTCGGCCCACAGCTGTCGCAGCCGCCGCAGGCGCCAGCACCGGCGCTGGCCGGCGGTGCGATGCGCCGCCCCAGCGCCTGCAGCCAGGCCGCCCGGCCGGGCTTGAGCAGGCGTAGTGCAAGCGCGCCGCGCAGCTTGCGCGCGGTGCCCGGGAACTGCTTCTTCAACACCACCCAGGCACTGACCAGCACCGCCAGCGCGATCACCAGGTACTGCAGCAGCAGCGAGGCGCTCATCTCAGCCGGCTCCCAGCGCCACCGCAACCTGGTAGGTGACCAGCGAGGCCAGATACGCCAGCGCGAACAGGTAGAACGCGGCGAAGCTCATCTGCTTCCACGAGTTGGTCTCGCGCTTGATCGTGGCCAGGGTGGAAATGCACATCGGTGCGTAGATGTACCAGACCAGCAACGACAGCGCGGTGGCCAGCGACCAGCCGTCGTGGATCAGCGGCGACAGCGCCTGCGCGGCGGCATCGTCGTCGGCCGCCGACAGCGCGTAGACCGTCGCCAGCGAGGACACCGCCACCTCGCGCGCGGCCAGGCCGGGGATCAGCGCGATGCAGATCTGCCAGTTGAAGCCCAGCGGCGAGAACACCGTGGTCATGGCGTGGCCGATGCGGCCGGCGAAGCTGTAGTCGATCGCCGGCAGGGTGGCGTCGGCCGGCGGCGCCGGAAAGTTCAGCAGGAACCACAGCAGGATGGTCAACGCCAGGATGATGCCGCCGACGCGCTTGAGGAAGATCGCCGCGCGCTCCCACAGGCCCAGCGCCAGATCGCGCAGGTGCGGCACGCGGTAGGACGGCAGTTCCAGCAGCAGCGGATGCTCGCCCTTGTCGCGGCGCCACTTCTTCATCGTCCACGACACCGCCAAACCACTGACGATCGCTGCCACGTACAGGCCGAACAACACCAGGCCCTGCTGATTGAGCACGCCCCACACCTGCTTCTGCGGCACAAACGCGGCGATCAGCAAGGTGTACACCGGCAGGCGTGCCGAACAGGTCATCAGCGGCGCCACCAGGATGGTCGCCAGGCGATCGCGCGGGTCCTGGATGCTGCGCGTGGACATGATCCCAGGCACGGCGCAGGCGAAGCTGGACAGCAGCGGGATGAACGAGCGCCCGGACAGGCCGGCCGCGGCCATCATGCGGTCGAGCAGGAACGCCGCGCGCGGCAGATAGCCGGATTCCTCCAGCGCCAGGATGAAGGCGAACAGGATCAGGATCTGCGGCAGGAACACCACCACCCCACCGAGGCCGGCGATGATGCCGTCCACCAGCAGGCTGTTCAGAGGCCCCTGCGGCAGCGTTCCGCCAACCCAGACACCCAGCGCCTTGGTCCCACCGTCGATCAGGTCCATCACAGGCTGCGCCCAGGCGAAAACCGCCTGGAAGATCAGGAACATCACCAGCACTAGGGTCAACAGGCCGGCCACCGGATGCAGCAGCCAACGGTCCAGCGCGTCGTCGACGCGCGAGGTGCGGGTCGGCATCGACACCGCCGCCGCCAGGATCGCGCGCACCTGCTGGTGGTAGTCGCCCTGCCCCTCGCTCGGCGCCACCGCCGGCGGCAGTGCCGGCGCCAGTGCGTCGAGCCGCTCGACCAGGGCGCGCGCGCCGTTGCGGCGCACCGCCACGGTCTCGATCACCGGCACGCCCAGCGCCTGTTCCAGCGCCTGGCGGTCGATCTGAATACCGCGGCGCTGCGCCGCGTCGACCATGTTCAAGGCCACCAGCATCGGCTTGCCCAGCTCGCGCAGTTCCAGCGCGAAGCGCAGGTGCAGGCGCAGGTTGGTGGCGTCGACCACGCAGACCAGCACGTCCGGCGCCGGCTCGCCCGGGTAGAAGCCGCGGCACAGGTCGCGGGTGATCGCCTCGTCCAGGCTGGCCGGCTGCAGGCTGTAGGCGCCGGGCAGATCCAGCACCGCGAACTCGCGCCCGGACGGCGCGCGGAAGCGGCCCTCCTTGCGCTCGACGGTGACGCCGGCGTAGTTGGCGACCTTCTGCTTGCTGCCGGTCAGTTGATTGAACAGCGCGGTCTTGCCGCAGTTCGGGTTGCCGACCAGGGCCAGGCGCAGCGGCTCGGCCACCGCGCTCACGAGCGCACCTCGTCCAGCGCACTGACCTGCACCCGTGCCGCCTCGCTGCGCCGCAGCGCGAAGCGCGTATACCCCACCTGCACCAGCAGCGGTTCGCCGCCGATCGGCCCGCTGGTCAGCACCTGCACCTGCTCGCCGGCGACGAAGCCCAGCTCGCGCAGACGCCGGGCGATGGCGTCGTTGGGCTGGCGGTCGTGCACGGATTCCACAAGGGCGCTGCTGCGCAACGGCATGTCGGACAACGTCACAGCACGTTCCGTCGATAAGAATGGTTATCAATTGTAGCATCGCCGCGGCGCGTCATGGCGGGACCGGCACGGCCGGCTATGATCGCCGTATGGCTGCCGTTTTCCCTTTGTACGAGCGTGTTCGATGAGCGATGCCCTGTTGTTGCAACGATCCGGCAAGGTCCTGACCCTGCAGTTGAACCGACCCGAGGTCCGCAACGCCTTCGACGCCGCGCTGATCGCCCAACTCAGCGACGCCCTGCTGCAGATCGGCGCCGATCCGCAGGTGCAGGTGCTGGTCCTGGCCGGTGCCGGCGCGGCGTTCTCGGCAGGTGCCGACCTGCAGTGGATGCGCTCGATGGCCGGCGCCGGCGAACAGGAGAACCTGGACGACGCGCTGGCTCTGGCGCGGCTGATGCGCCTGCTGGACGAACTGCCCAAGCCCACGGTGGCGCGGGTGCAAGGTGCGGCGTTCGGCGGCGCGGTGGGCCTGGTCGCCTGTTGCGACATCGCCGTGGCCGCCACCGATGCGCGCTTCGCGCTCAGCGAAAGCCGGCTGGGCCTGCTGCCGGCGGTGATCTCGCCGTACGTGATCGCGGCGATCGGCGCGCGCCAGGCGCGGCGCTGGTTCGCCAGCGCGGAAACCTTCGACGCCGCCACCGCGGCGCAGATCGGCCTGGTCCACCAGGCGGTGGCGCCGGAGGCGCTGGACGCGGCGGTGCAACGCCAGGTCGCCCTGCTCGGCCAGGCCGGGCCGCTGGCCGCCGCCGGCGCCAAGGCCCTGGTACGGCGGGTCGCGGCCGGCGGCGAGCGCGATGCGCTGGACCAGGCCAACGCGGCGCTGATCGCGCAATTGCGGGTCTCGGCCGAGGGCCAGGAAGGACTGAATGCGTTCCTGGAGAAACGCGAACCGGCCTGGAGGGCCAGCCCATGAACCCGCTCGACCATCTCGGCCTGCGCTGCAGCGACCTCGACCGCAGCCTGGCCTTCTACCGCGCCGCCCTGGCCGCGCTGGAGCTGGACGTGGTGATGCAGGTGAGCGCCGAGGAAAGCGGCGGCCAGCGCCACGTCGGTTTCGGCCGCGACGGCAAGCCCAGCTTCTGGATCGCCGACGGCGGCCGCGACGCCGGCGACAATGGCGTGCACGCGGCTTTCGTCGCCACCAGCCGCGCGCAGGTGGACGCGTTCCATCGTGCCGGCCTGGCCGCCGGCGGCCGCGAGCACGGCGCACCGGGCCTGCGCCCGCACTACCACCCCGACTACTACGGCGCGTTCCTGCTGGATCCGGACGGCCACAACATCGAAGCGGTCTGCCACCGTCCGGCGTCGGCCTGATCCGCGCTACCGCGTTGCGCCAGCGTACCTGGCGCCTGCCACGCCTGCCGCTGCTTCACCACCTCTCTTCATCAGGAATCCCATGACCCTCTTTGCTTCCCGCTTCGTGCGCAGCGCCCGGCCAACGGCGCAGGAATTCCGCGAATGAGCGACCGCGTGCGCATCGTCGAAGTCGGCCCGCGCGACGGCCTGCAGAACGAGAAGGCCTGGGTCGCCACGGAAGACAAGATCGAGCTGATCGCGCGACTGGGGCGCACCGGCCTGCGCAGCATCGAGGCGACCAGCTTCGTCAGCCCGAAATGGGTCCCGCAGCTGGCCGATGCGGCCGAGGTCTACGCCGGCATCGCGCAGGTGCCGGGCGTGGACTATCCGGTGCTGGTGCCGAACCTGCAGGGCTACGAACGCGCGGCCGCGGTCGGCGTGCGCGAGGTGGCCGTGTTCACCGCCGCCTCGGAGACCTTCAACCGCACCAATACCAATGCCGGCATCGACGAATCGCTGGCGCGCTTCGCGCCGGTGCTGGAGCGCGCGGCGGCGGACGGGGTCAAGGTCCGCGGCTACGTGTCCACCGTGCTCGGCTGTCCCTACCAGGGCGACGTCCCCCTGGCCGACGTGGTGCGGGTGGCGCAGCGGCTGCATGCGATGGGCTGCTACGAGATCTCGCTGGGCGACACCATCGGCGTGGGCACGCCAGGCAAGGCGCGGGCGATGCTGCGCGCGGTCGCCGCCGTGGTGCCGATGGACGCATTGGCGGTGCACTTCCACGACACCTACGGCCAGGCCCTGGCCAACATCGCCGCCTGCCTGGAAGAAGGCGTGCGCGTGGTCGATGCCGCGGTGTCCGGCGCCGGCGGCTGCCCCTACGCCAAGGGTGCCAGTGGCAACGTGGCCAGCGAGGACGTGGTCTACCTGCTGCACGGCAATGGGGTGGAGACCGGCATCGACCTGCCCGCGCTGGCCGCGACCGGCCGCTGGCTGGCGCAGAAACTGGGCCGGCCGACCGGCAGCAAGGTCGGCCAGGCGCTGGGTGCCGAGGCCTGAGCCGCAGCAGTTCCTTACCCGGCGACGGACCTGCACGCCGCGGCCCGTCGCCGATCTCGCCGCGATGGGGCGGCAGCCTCTAAACTGGGCGTTTTCCTGGGAGGGAACATCCATGCAGCTTGCCGATCTCAAAGCGGTGGTCACCGGCGGCGTGTCCGGCCTCGGCCTGGCGGTGGCGCAGCGCATCGTCGCCGAAGGCGGCAAGGTCGCGCTGTTCGATCTGAACGACGACAAGGGCGCGGCCGCGGTCGCCGCGCTGGGTGCGGAGCGGGCCTGCTACCTGCGCACCGACGTCAGCGACGAGGCCCAGGTGGCCGCGCAGCTCGGCGCAGCAAAGGGCTTCCTCGGCGGCCTCAATGCCGCGATCAACTGCGCCGGCATCCTCGGCGCCGGCCGCGTACTCGGCAAGGAGGCGCCGATGCCGCTGGCCACCTTCCAGGGTACGGTGATGGTCAACCTGGTCGGCAGCTTCAACGTCGCCAAGGCCGCCGCCGACCTGATGCAGCACAACGCCCCGGGCGAGGACGGCGAGCGCGGCGTCATCGTCAACACCGCCAGCGTCGCCGCCTACGAAGGCCAGATCGGCCAGGCCGCCTACGCCGCCTCCAAGGGTGGCGTGGTGGCGATGACCCTGCCGATGGCGCGCGAACTGGCGCGCTTCGGCATCCGCGTCAACACCATCGCGCCGGGCATCTTCTGGACCCCGATGGTCGACGGCATGCCCGAGGCCGTGCAGCAGTCGCTGGCCGCGGCGATCCCGTATCCTTCGCGTCTCGGCCGCCCGGACGAATTCGCCGACACGGTGATGTTCCTGCTGCGCAACCGCTACCTCAATGGCGAAACCATTCGCCTCGATGGCGCGGTGCGGTTGGCGCCTAAGTAGCCGGGAATGGGGAATGGGGAATGGGGAATCGCAACGGCGTTTCCCTTCCGCTGATCCTCTCCGCCTGCTTGACCCTGTTTCGATTCCCCATTCCCGATTCCCAGCCCTCATGAAAGCCAACGAAATCAAGAAAGGCAACGTCGTCGAGTACAACAACGGCGTGTACCAGATCCGCGACATCGAGCGCAGCTCGCCGCAGGGCCGCGGCGGCAACGTGCGCTTCCGCTTCGTGATGTACAGCGTGCCGGGCGGCAACAAGCTCGATGCCAGCTTCGACGGCGACGACGACCTGCGCGAAGTCGAGCTGATGCGCCGCCAGTCCACCTTCTCGTACAAGGACGGCGAGGCCTTCGTGTTCCTCGACGACGAGGACTACACGCCCTACACCCTGGACGCCGATGCGATCGGCACCGATGCGGGTTACATCACCGACGGCCTCAGCGGCATCTACGTGCAGGTCATCGACGATCAGCCGGTGGCGATCCAGCTGCCGCAGAGCGTGACCCTGGAAGTGATCGAGACCCCGCCGGAGCTCAAGGGCGGCACCGCCACCAAGCGCCCGAAGCCGGCCAAACTCAACACCGGCATCGAGATCATGGTGCCGGAGTACATCGGCAACGGCGAGCGCGTGCTGGTCAACACCACCACCGGCGAGTTCGCCGGTCGCGCCGACTGAGCCCATGGGCGGGCGCCGTGTCACCCACGTCTCCCGCACAGGCAGCGCCGCGCATGCGCCGCGGCGCGCCTGCCTCGGCCTGCTGCTGGCCGTGCCGGTGCTGGCGCTCGCCGCGCCGGCGACGCCGGCCACGGCGGCCGCCCCCAAGCCCGCGTGCACGATTCCCGACGCGGTCGATCCCGAGCACCACGACGGTTTCTGCACGCTGCCCGCGCCGATCCGCGCCTTCGTCGCCCGCCAGGACACCTGCACCCATTTCGCCGGCGAAGAGCCCTACGACGCGGCGCGGCGGCGCGAACTGGAGCAGGCGATGGCCAAGTACTGCGACGGCAACGAACAGACCTGGGCGACGCTGCGCGCACAGTACCGCCAGGATCCGCCGCGCGACGCCTGGCTGCGCCGCTACGGCAAGGATGCGGGTCTCGAGCTGCCGTGATGACGGCTTGCCGGCCGGCAAGGTGGCGCCCTTGCGGGCATCGGCGTCAGCCCTGACGGCCGTCGACATCGGCCGGCTTCGCGTCTTCGCTCGTCGCGGCTGAAGCCACCCCTACATAAATGGGTTGGAAGCTGCGCCGCGTTTCTGTGGGAGGGACTTCCGTCCCGACCCATGGAGCTATCAGTCTTCCTTCATGCGAACACGGCTGCGCCTGCGACGCACAGGTGCTGCGGACTCACGCCGCCACCGCGCCGCCGTCAACCGCACGCACGATCCAGTTCCCTTCGATCGCCTCGCATCGCAAGCCCGCACGCTGCGCTACGGCTGCCCACCACGCTGCCGCAACAGCGACGGCGAATCCAACTGCAGTCCACCGCCTTCGCGATTGAGCGTGCGCAGGCGCGCGCCCAGCGTCGCCAGGTTGGCGTCGATCTGCGCCAGGTCCGCCTGCAGCGGCGCCGGCAGCAACCCGCGCAGGCGCGTCTGCAGCGCGGCGCCGTCGTCGTGCAGCGCCGCGATCCGTGCCTGTCCCTGCACCTGCAGCCAGGCACGTTCCTGCGCCTGCGGCAGGCCATAGCCCGGCTGCCCCTGCAGCAGGCTCGCCGGTTGGCTCAGTAGCCCCTGCTCGGCCAGCACGGCACGCACCGCGCTGGCGGCGTCACGCGTGTCGGCACCCGCATCACCCTCGCCCGCATCGGCCACCGCGGTCGGCAGCGGCTTGCCCAGATAGCGCCGTTTCAATGCATCGCGACCGCGCTGCTCGGCGCGGCGGCGGGCGGCGTTCTCCAGCAGCAGCAAGGCGGCACTGGCACGCAGGTCGCCACGCTTAAGCCACGGCGCGCGCTGCGCGGCCGGCAGGTCCAGCCACGCGTCGGCATTGCGCGCCGGTAGCGCCAGCCCGCTGCGCGCCACCGCGAACATCTCCGCGAAGTGCGCGCTCGCCGCCGGGAAGTAATAGCCCTCCCGCACCGCCGCGTCGGCATTGTCGAGTACCGATGCATCGGCGATGCCGGCCCGTACCAGGCGCCGGCGCAATCCGGTCGGGCTGATCCCGGACAGGTGCGCGGCCGCCAACCGCGGCACGCCGTCGTGCAACAAGGCGTAGGTCTCCACCGCGCAGTTGTTGCTGAGGAAGTAGTAGCGGCCGTCGTAGCTCCAGTGCAGTTGCGCGGCACGCTCCAGCAGCGCGGCGATCTCTTCGCGCGACAGCCGCAGCGGCAGCGACTGCAGGCCGCGCAACTGCACCTGGGTGTAGTCGTCCACCACCTGGCGCAGCGGCAGCACGAACAGCCGCGACGGGTAGGAGCCGGTGAGCCCGCGCAGGTTGGAAATCTGCACGTCGTCGACGAAGGCGCGGAACGACAGCACCCGGTGCTCGGCCAGGTCCAGCCGGCATGCCGGGCCCAGCGGCCGCCCCGGCGCGCAGATCACCAGGCGTAGCATGCTGTGGCCCCAGTGGCTCATCGGCTGCGCGTTGCCTTCGGCCAGCAGGTAGTCCACCGCGTAGATCCGCGCCGGGTCCACCTGCAGCAAGGCGGCCGCGTCGGCCAGCGGGTCCTGCACGAACACCTGGCCGGGCGCGCATGCGCTCGCCGGCGGCGTCCATGCCAGGCGCGCGGCGAAGTAGCGGGCCAGCGCCGGCCGCCGGCAGGCGTAGTCCGGATCGAGCAGGAAATGTTCGAGATTCACCGCCACGAACTCGGCCGGCGACTGCAATTCGTAGCGATCCGGGCTGCGCTCGGTGAACCGGTTCTGGCCGCGGCGCAGGCCCAGGCGCATCGGACTGACCTGCCAGCCGGCCAGATCCAGCAAGCGCGGATCGGAGGACAGCCGGCCCGCCGCGGAGCGGTCGTAAAAGTGCGCCAGTTCGTGCAGCAAGGCGGTCAGCGCCGGCCGCCGCGCCGGATCGACGGCAGGATCGGTGTCGGGATCCTCCGCCGCCATCCAGTCGCGCAGCAGGCGCTTGTTCAACAGCAGGCGTTTGGCCTGCGCGCGCCCGTGCACCTGTGCGGGGAGGTCGTCGCGCCACTGCAGCGGCAGCCCTGCCGGCAGCGCCGCGGTCCAGGCCGGCGGCAGCCGCGCCTGCGCCGCAGCCAGCACGGCCTGGCTGGCGGTGCGCTCGGCTGGGCTCAGCCCGCTCTCGTCGGCAGACAGCGGCGCGGCCGCTGCGGGCATCGCAGCAGCCAGCGCCAGGACCGCCAGCCACCGCGCGCGCAGGCGCCGTGGCCGGCGCGGGATCACAGCGCCAGGATCGCCTGCGCCAGTTCCAGATCGCTGGCCTGTTGCGCCTGCGGGTTGCGCTCGCGCAACACGCGCAGCGCCGCTTCCAGTTGCACGCCGCGAATGCGGCCGGCGCTGGCGACGAAGCCGGCCGCGTCGTCGCGCGCCTGCAGCACCACCTTGTCGTTGTTGGAACTGCTGTCCGAGGACGCCGAACTGCCGGCCGAGCCGGCCGAGGCCGAACCGGCGGAGCTGCCGGCGAAGCTGGACGCCTGCGCGAACGCGGGCAGGATCAGGGCGAACAGCAGGGCGCAGCGCGCGGTCACTCGGGTCATTGCAATCGTTCCAAACGGGATCGTGAAAAAGGGGACGGCCAGCGCCGCATAGCCTAGCGGTCCGCCCCGCGCAGCGCCTGAACGGGCCGCGCGGCGGTCGCGCGGCTGGACTCAGGGATCGAACAGCTTTCCCGGATTGAGCAGCCCGGACGGATCGAACACGCGCTTGACCGCGCGCATCAGCGCGATCTCCTCGGCGCTGCGCGTGCTGTCCAGGTAGGGTTTCTTGACCAGGCCGATGCCGTGCTCGGCGGAGATGCTGCCGCCGTGCTCGGCCAGCACCTGCGCCAGCAGCTTGGTGACCTGCTCGCAGGCGGCGATGAACTCCGCCGGCGCAGTGGCCTCGGGCTTGAGCACGTTGATGTGCAGGTTGCCGTCGCCGATGTGGCCGAACCACACCACCTCGAACTGCGGGTAGGCCTCGCCGAGCAGCGCCTGGGTCCGCGCCAGGAACGCCGGCATCGCCGAGATCCGCACCGACACGTCATTCTTGTAGGGGGTGTAACGCGCCACCGCCTCGGTAATGCCTTCGCGCAGGCGCCACAGCTGCGCGGCCTGCGCCTCGCTCTGGCTGATCACCCCGTCCAGCACCCAGCCCTGCTCCATGCAGGCCTCGAACGCGGCCAGCGCCGCGGCCTCCTGCGCCTCGTTGCCGCTGGCGTACTCGGTGACCACGTAGTACGGATAGAGGGTGTCGAACGGCGCCTGCGCGCCATGCGCCAGCACGTGCTGCAGCGCACGGTCGGTGAAGAACTCGAACGCCTCCAACTGCAGCCGGCTGCGGAATGCGGCGAACACCTGCATCAGCACCTCGAACGAGGGCAGCGCCAGCAGCATCACGTTGCTCGGCGGCGGCGGATCGGTGAGGCGCAGGGTGGCTTCGACCACGATGCCGAGGGTGCCTTCGGAGCCGATCAGCAACTGGCGGAAATCGTAGCCGCTGGAATTCTTGATCAGCCCGCGGTTGAGCTCGAGCAATTCGCCGCTGCCGGTGACCACCTTCAACCCGGCGATCCACTCGCGGGTATTGCCATAGCGGATCACGCGGATACCGCCGGCATTGGTGGCGATGTTGCCGCCGATCGAGCACGACCCGCGCGCGGCGAAGTCCACCGGGTACAGCAGCCCATGCTCGCGCGCGGCGTTGTGCACCGCTTCCAGCGGCATGCCGGCCTGCACGGTGAGGGTGCGGTCGACCGGATCGAAGGCCAGCGCCTTGTTCATCCGCTCCAGGCTCAGCACCAGTTCGCCGTGCGCGGCCACCGCGCCGCCGGACAGGCCAGTACGGCCGCCGGAGGGCACCACCGCCACCGCGTGGTCGTTGGCCCAGCGCAGCACCGCCTGCACCTCCTCCACCGTCGCCGGCAACGCGATCGCCAGCGGCGCCGGGGTCCAGCGCCGGGTCCAGTCGCGGCCGTAGTGCTCGAGGTCGGCGGGATCGGTCTTCAGGCGCAGGCCAGGAACGGCAAGGGCCAGGGCATCCAGGCGCGGTTCGGTCATAAGTGGAGAGGTCGAAGCGTAGACAATCGTTCAAGCGTGCCAGCCTTGCGCAACGGCGTCCAGTTCGCTGCCAGCAGGTCGCCGCGTTTGCGAATCCCCACTCCCCACTCCCGAATCCC